>NZ_RCOB01000097.1:0-4429 GCF_004307665.1 Pseudomonas sp. Sample_16 | reverse complement strand
ACGCTTTGCGTGCCATTGGAACGCTGAGCGTCCCTTGAGGCATTCCCACGCAGAGCGTGGGAACGATCAGAAAACGCCGCTCCAAATGCAGGCGCGAGCCTGCTGACCCTTTAATGATCGTTCCCACGCTCTGCGTGGGAACACAGCCCGGAACGCTTTGCGTGCCATTGGAACGCTGAGCGTCCCTTGAGGCATTCCCACGCAGAGCGTGGGAACGATCAGAAAACGCCGCTCCAAATGCAGGCGCGAGCTTGCTGACCCTTTAATGATCGTTCCCACGCTCTGCGTGGGAACGCAGCCCGGGACGCTTTGCGTCCCAGGCGCTCCGACGACAGGGCCAGACCAGTCGCCGCAGAACCTGGATATAGGTAAGATATCGGCCCTTCCCCGCAGCCCTTTGCTGCACCCGCCGATTAAGCCGATTCCATGCCTTTCGAACTCAGCGTTGACCTCACCACCCTGGCCATTCTGGCCGCAGTCGCTTTTGTTGCCGGTTTCATCGATGCCATTGCCGGCGGCGGTGGCCTGTTGACCACCCCGGCCTTGCTCACCGCTGGCCTGCCGCCGCACCTTGTGCTGGGCACCAACAAACTCAGCTCGACTTTCGGCTCGGCCATCGCCAGTTTTACCTTCTATCGCCGCAAACTGTTTCATCCAGGGCAATGGATACACGCCATTGTCGGCACCCTGGTCGGCGCGCTGAGCGGTGCGGTGGTCGCGCATTACCTGCCCGCCGAGTGGCTGAACAAGATGCTGCCGGTGATCGTCTTTGCCTGTGGTCTATATCTGTTGTTTGGCGGCACGCCGAAAGCGCCGTCAGACAACAACGCGCCCATCAAGAAAAAATGGCAATCGACCCAGGGTTTCAGCCTCGGTTTTTATGATGGCGTGGCAGGTCCCGGTACGGGGGCGTTCTGGACCGTCAGCAGCCTGTTGCTCTACCCCATCGATCTGGTGAAGGCCAGTGGCGTAGCACGCAGCATGAACTTCGTCAGTAACGCGGCGGCGCTGTCGATCTTCATTTTTTCCGGACAGGTGGACTGGATCATCGGCCTGAGCATGGGCTCGTCGTTGATGGTCGGCGCGTTCTTCGGCGCCCGCACCGCCATCAGCGGCGGTGCAAAGTTCATACGTCCGGTGTTCATCACCGTGGTGCTCGGGCTGACCGTGCGGCTAGCCTGGCAACACTGGTTCAGCCTGGCCTAATCGCCGGGCCACGTAGACATCGATCAGGTAACGGGCAATCGAGCGTGACGCCGGCAACGGCGGCAGCTCGTGCACGTTGAACCACTGGGCGTCTTCGATCTCGTCTTCCTGACAGACAATGTCCCCACCGGCATATTCGGCATGAAAGCCGAGCATCATCGAATGCGGGAACGGCCAGCACTGGCTGCCCATGTACTGGATGTTCTTAACCTCGATCCGCACCTCTTCCCGCACCTCGCGAATCAGGCAATCCTCAGCCGACTCCCCCGGTTCGGCGAACCCCGCCAAGGTGCTGTAGACCCCGCTGACGAACCGTGGCGAACGTGCCAGCAGCACTTCATCACCCCGGGTCACCAGCACGATCATGCTCGGCGAAATCCGTGGATAGCTGCGCAAATCGCACGGCTGGCAATACATCGCCCGTTCGCGCGGCACTTGTATCATGGCCTGGCCGCAGTTACCGCAAAAACGATGCTCACGGGCCCAGGTGCCAATCTGCGCTGCGTAACCAAGCACCTTGTACAGCGTGTGATCGCCTTCAAGCATGAACGCCCGCAGGCCCTTCCAGTTGCAACCCGGCACTTCGCTGTGACTGCGCAACTCCAGCAGGTACACCGGTTCGCCGTCGAGGTGGCCGATACCGTGCTCGGCGAGAATCGACAAGTCCTGACGCTTGAGCCATTCACGGGGAAACAGCGCGCCATTGTCATCGAACATAAAGCCTTCCGGGCTGCGCGCCACGGCCCAGCCGCCGGGTTGGTCGGTGTCCAGTACTGCAGTGGTCCAGCGTGAAGTCATTTTCAATCAATCCAGAAATTCGGGTTTCTGTTTGCTCATATGGGCGGCCATGGCCACGCGCAAGTCAGTGGATTGCAGCATGGCGGCGTTCCAGGTGGCGACGTATTCGAGACCGTCATCAATGCGGTGATCGCGCATATAGCTGATCATCGCCTTGGTGCCGGTGACCGCAATCGGCGACTTGCTCGCAATTTCCCGGGCGATGCCCATGACGCCGTCGAGCAGGCTGGCGGTGTCGCTGTAGACGCGATTGACCAAGCCCATGCCGCGTGCTTCTTCGGCGCCGAAAGTGCGACCAGTGTAAGCCAGTTCACGCAGCATGCCGTCACCGATGATCCGCGGCAAGCGTTGCAGCGTACCGACGTCGGCGGCCATGCCGATGTCGATTTCCTTGATCGAGAATTGTGCGTCTTCGGCGGCGTAACGCATGTCGCACGCGGCGATCAGGTCGATGGCGCCCCCCAGGCAATAGCCTTGGATGGCCGCGAGTACCGGTTTGCGGCAATTGTCGACGGCGTTGAAGGACGCTTGCAGGTTGAGAATCTTGCGGCGCAGCAGGCGAGCGTTGCGCCCCACATCCTTGCCCAACTCATTGGCCACGCCGGCCAGCATCATCAGGTCGATACCCGAGGAGAAATGCTTGCCTGCGCCGCTGAGGACCACCACGCGCACTTCGTCGGTGTCATCGACCCACTGGAAAATCTCGACGATTTCGCTCCAGAACGCAGCATTCATCGAGTTGATCTTTTCCGGACGATTGATCTGCACATGAGCAATTTTATCGACCAGTTCGACGGTGAACGCGGTGTATTGAGACATGCTAGTGATCCTTTACCGGGCAAAAAAGAGGCCTGAACTATACCAAGGCGTGATGGCGGGCAGTAAGGCAGGGTTTCGGCCAAAAGCGGGACCAACTCAAGTCATTTGGTGTATTGCCGGGCCTCATCGCTGGCAAGCCAGCCCCACAGGGTTTTGTGTACGCCGCAGGTCCGAAGTGAGAGTCAGCCTGCTAGCGACAGGCCGCACTGGCACCTGATTTGTGCTTTTCTTAAAACAGCGCATACCAATGAATAATTGTTCGCGCTGGCGTGTTCACATCATGACAGTCTCTTTCGGTCCGTTCGATGTCACAACCCTGACAGCCATGGAGCTTTACCGATGAATAGCCGCTTTTCGATTCTTTCGGCACCGTTGATGCTTGCTGTCGTGCTGTCCGGTTCACAGGCATGGGCCAACGGCGAGGAGGACACACCCGCCAAGCCGCAGTGCCCCAGAGATCAGGTGTTCGATACCAAGGCGCAGAAATGCGTCAAGCAAACCAGCAAGCTTGTCTCGGACGCCGACCGCACCGATTACGCCTATCAACTGGCCAAACACGGGCGCTATGAGGAGGCCCTGGCGCTGCTCGATACGCTCAAGCAGCCCGATACCGCCAAGGCTTTGAACTATCGAGGGTACGCCACGCGTAAACTGGGGCGCACCGACGAAGGTATCGGTTATTACCTGCAATCGGTAAAACTCGATCCTCACTATGCACAGGTCCGCGAGTACCTGGGTGAAGCCTACGTGATCAAGGGTCAACTGGCTCTCGCACAGGAGCAGTTGCAGCAGATCAAATCGATATGCGGCAATACCACTTGCGAGGAATACCAGGACCTGGCCGAAGCCATCAACGACTCATCGAAAACCTGACTTATCGAATACGCGGAGGTCGCTATCGCCAGCGATCAGGCAATACGGGCAGAACTGGGCCAGCATCTGGCGCGATTGTGGCGTTACGGGTTGCTGTTGTCCCGACAAAGGCATGTCGCCGAAGACCTGGTGCAGGCAACCTGCGTGCGGGCGCTGGAACGGGCCGCGCAGTTTGCGCCGGGTACGCGCATGGACCATTGGCTGATGAGCATTCTGCATTCGATCTGGCTCAATGAAATACGCGCGCGCCGGGTGCGTCAGGGGCAAGGCACGATAGAGGGTGAACAGGTGTTGTCGTTCGACGGTGAGTATGCAGCGCAAACCCATGTCATGGCGGCGCAAGTCATCCGCCGGGTCGATGCGCTGCCGGAAACCCAGCGCGAAACGGTGTTCCTGGCCTATGTCGAAGGCTTGTCCTACCGCGAAGTCGCCGAAGTCCTGCAAGTGCCGATCGGTACCGTAATGAGCCGCCTGGCCACTGCCCGGGCCAAACTGGCCGAGTACCCGCCCTTGCAAGCTGTACCGAACCCCTCCACTCACGGAGAACGTCGATGAACGTGAACCCCACGGACGAGCAACTGGTGGCGTACCTCGACAATCAGCTCGATAGCCAGGAACGCCAGCGCATCGACGCCGCCGTGGCCGAAGACCCGATGCTCGGCCTGCGCCTGCAATGGCTGAACCGCAGCAGCCTGCCGTTCAAGTCGGCCTACGACGAGTTGGAACGACAGGC
>NZ_RCOB01000048.1:0-46204 GCF_004307665.1 Pseudomonas sp. Sample_16 | reverse complement strand
TTCGTGTGGGGCGATGACAACATCAAGTTCCTGAAAAAGCGCTACGAAGCCCTGCAAGCGAGCCCGCTGTTCGCCGGCATGCAGTACTCCGAAGACCCGGCTGTGATCAAGAAGTGGGTCCCGCTGATGATGGAAGGGCGTGACCCGAACCAGAAAGTCGCGGCCACCTGGAGCCCGATCGGCACCGACGTGAACTTCGGCGAAATCACCCGTCAGTTCGTTGCGCACCTGCAAACCACGCCAAAATTCGACTTGAAGCTGTCCAGCGAAGTGCAGGACATCACCAAGAACGACGACGGCACCTGGCGTGTCAGCTACAAAAACCTGAAAGACGGCACTAAAACCGAAACCGACGCCAAGTTCGTGTTCATCGGTGCCGGCGGCGGTGCCCTGCATCTGCTGCAAAAGTCCGGCATTCCTGAAGCCAAGGAATACGCAGGTTTCCCGGTGGGCGGCTCGTTCCTCGTGACCGAAAACCCGACCCTCGCCGAGCAACACCTGGCCAAGGCCTACGGTAAAGCTTCCGTTGGCGCACCGCCGATGTCGGTTCCGCACCTGGACACCCGTGTGCTGGACGGCAAGCGCGTGATCCTGTTTGGCCCATTCGCGACCTTCAGCACCAAGTTCCTCAAAGAAGGTTCCTACCTGGACCTGCTGACCACCACCACCACGCACAACGTGTGGCCGATGACCAAGGTCGGCATCAAGGAATACCCGCTGGTCGAGTACCTTGCAGGTCAACTGATGCTGTCGGACGAAGACCGCCTCAACGCCCTGAAAGAATACTTCCCGAATGCCAAGGCCGAAGATTGGCGCCTGTGGCAAGCGGGCCAGCGCGTGCAGATCATCAAGCGTGACGAAGCCGCCGGTGGTGTGCTGAAACTGGGCACCGAAATCGTCGCTTCGCAAGACGGCACCATCGCCGGCCTGCTGGGCGCTTCCCCAGGTGCTTCGACCGCCGCACCGATCATGCTGAGCGTGCTGCAGAAGGTCTTCAAGGACAAGGTCGCCACCCCGGCCTGGCAGGAAAAACTGCACCAGATCGTGCCGAGCTATGGCACACAACTGAACGCCAGCCCTGAAAAGGTTGCGCAGGAGTGGGCCTACACCGCCAAGGTGCTGGAACTGACCCCGCCGCCGGCGATTGGCCAGGCTGCTCCGGTTACTGTTCCGGCAGAAGCACCGAAAGCACCGAAGGAAAATGCTGCGGCTGATATGGCTTTGTGATCCAGTTGTTCTGCCGTTGAGGTGGGATGCCTGATTTAGCTGATCCGCAGTAAAGAAAACCCGCTGAACCGGTAACGGTCAGCGGGTTTTTTGTGAGCTGTCGGTTGTAGGAGCGAGCCTGCTCGCGATGCACCTGAGAGCGCCCGTGTTTCTTCAGGAAGCACGCGTTATCGTTGACGCCCGTCGCGAGCAGGCTCGCTCCTGCAGGGATTTGTATCTGATCCGTATTATTTTATGTTTTCTGCATCTGTAATGAGTGCAGTTTGCGCCTCACTATAGTGACCCGTTCCGCGACTCGGACGCGGTGCACCGCAACTTCAATATGCAGGAGGCCTTTATGGGCAAAATGGCGATTTTCCTCGGTGGTTTTTTGGTTGTGACGATTCTGATTGGCGTGCTCGCGACCATTTCGCCGGTGTGAATGACGGTTCAGTTCTTTTGCGCAATCTGGATCAGATTGCCGCACGTATCATCGAACACCGCGGTCGTCACCGGCCCCATCGCTGTTGGTGGCTGAGTGAAGTGCACGCCAGCAGCGAGCAGCCGTTGGTACTCGGCGTGAACGTCGTCGACGCCGAATGAGGTGTAGGGAATCCCGTCCTGTTTGATCGCCGACTTGAACGGTTTCGCTGCCGGGTGGGCATCGGGCTCCAATAGCAATTCGACGCCGTCGGGATCGCCGGTCGAGGTGAGCGTCAGCCAGCGGAACTGGCCCATCGGGATGTCATGCTTGAGTTCAAAACCGAGTACGTCCCGGTAGAAGGCCAGTGCCTTGTCCTGGTCGTCGACCATCACGCTGGTGACTACGATTTTCATGTTTTTTCCTTGTGAGCGAGTGTGGCTATTGCGCCATGGTCGACTGCTTGATATCCCCACAAAAAATATCAACGTTGCCATCGGTCGCAGCTGTGCGCACGAGTATGTGATGCTCACTGGTCAGCAGTTCAGGCAATGCCACCGGTACGCTTCTGGAAAAGGTCCAGCCGCGTATGGGTTGGCGCTCGGTGTTGACTCGGTCGTTCATTGCGTAGGCGATCGGGCCGGGCTGCTGGCAGCTGCCTTTGTTGATAAAACTGTAGAGGCGCAAGGGCAGGGTGGATCCCATTGGAGCGCCGCTGATGAAGAAGCTCAGTCCGGTCTGTTTGCCCCAATCGGACAACGTGACATTGCCGATCTGACCGGCATTCTGTCGGGTCGCATCAAGGTTCACGAAGACGCCATGGTTTGAGGATGAGGTGCAGCCGTAGACACCGAGGGTGATCGTCAGCGCCGCCAGTGAATGTCTGAGTTTCATTGCTGCACTCCTTTGTTGAACATGAGCGGATGTCGCCGATTGATCACTCTGCGGCTCATAGCGGCGCTGCGCTATCGGCCGTGCGCGGCGTCGGCGAGTTGCCCGGTGTCGACCCGGACGAAAACCGAGTCGCCCACCGCTGTCAGTACGTCCCCGGCGAAGACCTCGCAGATGACTCGGGTTTTGCGTCCGACTTCGCCTTCAACGGTCGCCCGCAACGTCAGCGGCACGCCCATGGGTGTCGGCTTGATGAATTTGATGCCCAGGTTGCCGGTGACGCAATTGATCCGCGGCAGGCTCGCGACTTCGCGGTTTTCCTGACGGTAATGAAAGGCCATCGCCGTCCAGTTCGAGTGGCAGTCCACCAGCATCGCGATCAAGCCGCCGTAGACCAGGTCCGGCCAGCCGCAGTATTTGGTTTCGGGTACATGCTCGGCTACGACATGTTTGCCGTCCTCATGCCAGTAACTCTTGATGTGCAGTCCGTGTGGGTTGCTGCCACCGCAGCCGTAACAAACGCCGTCGGGTGCAGCGGTGTCTTGCAGGGAAGTCTCTGGGTTGGACATGTCTTGATTATCCGAAAAATGTGAATCCAGTGTTCAAGGGTGAATGTACCCGCTCCTACGGCGGCGTTAAATGCGTGCCAACGCCTGTGCGAGATCCGCGCGCAAGTCTTCGACGTCCTCGACCCCCACCGACAGCCGCACCAGCGCATCACCGATGCCCAGTTGCGCGCGGGTTTCCACGGGGATGGTGGCGTGGGTCATGATCGCCGGGTGTTCGATCAGGCTTTCAACGCCGCCCAGGCTTTCAGCAAGGGCGAAGATCTGCACGTTTTCGAGGAAGCGTCTTGAGCCGGCCAGGTCAGTATTGAGGTCGACGGAAATCATCCCGCCGAAGCCGCGCATTTGCTGGCGCGCCAGTTCGTGCTGCGGGTGTGAGGGCAGGCCTGGGTAGTACACGCGCGCCACTTGCGGTTGTTGCTCCAGCCATTGCGCCAGTTCCAGCGCGTTGCTGCAGTGGCGCTCCATGCGCAGCGCCAGGGTCTTGACCCCGCGCAAGGTGAGAAAGGCATCGAACGGCCCGGCGATGGCGCCCACGGCGTTTTGCAGGAAACCCAGGCGCTCCGCCAGTTCGGCGTTCTGGCCGACCACAGCGATGCCGCCGATCACATCCGAGTGACCGTTCAAATACTTGGTGGTCGAGTGCAGCACGATATCGAAACCCAGCTCCAGTGGGCGTTGGATCCACGGACTGGCAAAGGTGTTGTCGGCCACGCAGATGATGTCGCGAGCGCGGCAGATGCGGGCGATGGCGGCCAGGTCCGAGAGCCGCAGCAGCGGATTGCTCGGCGTCTCGACCATGACCATGCGCGTGTCTTCCTGTAACGCCGCCTCGAACGCCGACAGGTCGGTCAGGTCGACAAAACTGAATCGATGCCCGGCGCTGCGTTGGCGCACTTTGTCGAACAGGCGGAAAGTCCCGCCGTACAAGTCGTTGCCAGAAACAATGTGCGAGCCCGCATCGAGCAGTTCCAGCACCGTGGAAATGGTCGCCAGCCCGGAAGCGAAGGCGAACGCCCGGGAGCCACCCTCCAGATCAGCCACGCAGCGTTCCAGTGCCCAGCGTGTCGGGTTGTGCGAGCGCCCGTAGTCGAGGCCCTTGTGTACGCCCGGACTTTGCTGCAGGTAAGTGGAGTTGGCATAGATCGGCGGCATCAACGCCCCGGTGGACGGGTCCGGCTCTTGCCCGGCGTGAATCACTCGGGTGGCAAAACCATGGGCGGCGCCCGTTTTATCGTGCTGACTCATGCAAGGGATCTCCGTAGATGATTGAGCAAGTCGACCCGGGTGATCAGGCCGTGGAAGCCTGAGGTGTCGGCGATGATCGCCACCAGTCCGCGGTCGAGTTCTTCCTGCAGTTCAGCGAGGCTGGCGGCGGGTGGCAGGGTTTGCAGTTTGTCGGTCATGGCGTCGGCGACAGTCAGGCGGAAGTGCGAAGCGTCCTGATGCACCCGCAGCAAAATGTCGGATTCATCGATCACCCCAACCAGACGCTGACCATCGATCAGCACCGGCAGTTGCGAGACGTCCGCCAGGCGCATGCGCTGGAACGCGGTGAGCAATGTGTCGTCGGGGCCGACGCTGATCACCCGGCCGTCCTCGAAGCGCCGCGCAATCAGGTCGCGCAGGTCGCCGTAGCGTTTGCTTTGCAGCAAGCCCTGGTCGCTCATCCATTGGTCGTTGTAGACCTTCGACAGATAGCGAGTGCCGGTGTCGCAGACAAAGCTGACCACGCGTTTCGGTACGGTCTGTTCGCGGCAATAGCGCAACGCCGCTGCTAACAGGGTGCCGGTCGAAGAGCCACCGAGGATGCCTTCGGCGCGCAATAACTGGCGAGCGTGATCGAAGCTTTCTTCATCGCTGATCGAGTAGGCGTGGCCCACGCTGGAGAGGTCGGCAATCGACGGGATAAAGTCCTCGCCGATGCCTTCCACTGCCCAGGAGCCCGGGGTGCCGATGGCGCCGCTGCGGCTGTATTCGGCCATCACTGAGCCGACCGGGTCCGCCAGCACCATCTCCAGCTCCGGCTGTACGCGCTTGAAGAAACGGGTCAGGCCGGTCAGTGTGCCGGCCGAACCGACACCGACGACAATGGCATCGACATCGTGCTGGGTCTGCGCCCAGATCTCCGGCGCGGTGCTGCACTCGTGGGCCAGCGGGTTGGCCGGATTGTTGAATTGATCGGCAAAAAAGGCGTCGGGAATCTCACTCGCCAAACGTCCGGCAACGTCCTGGTAATACTCGGGATGACCCTTGCCGACATCGGATCGGGTGATGTGAACCTCGGCGCCCATGGCCTTGAGGTGCAGGACTTTCTCGGTGGACATCTTGTCCGGCACCACCAGCACCACCCGGTAACCTTTGGCGCGGCCGACCAGCGCCAGGCCCAGGCCAGTATTGCCAGCGGTGGCTTCGACGATCGTGCCACCGGGTCGCAGGCGACCGTCGCGCTCGGCGGCGTCGATCATGGCCAGACCGATGCGGTCCTTGATGGAGCCGCCGGGGTTTTGTGATTCGAGCTTGAGAAACAGGGTGCAGGGGCCGGTATCGAAACGGCTGACACGCACCAGTGGCGTGTTGCCGATCAGTTCAAGTACCGCGGGGCGGGAGTTATCAGGCATGTGGTCACCTCACTGCGCATATGCGCACAGGATGAACAAAAGGGGCGGCCGGTCATGGCGCCGGTTGTCGATATTGTTGTGTCTGGACCATAGGCCGGGATCGGCTCATTCGCAACCGCTCCCGGTCAGTCGGTCGCGTTGCCGGGCGATACAATAGCGATGATTTCAGAGCGGATTTGGCAGAGCCTGCCAAGGCTGCCAGTGACCCCGACGTTGGGGAAATACCCTGAATCCGGTGACCTGTTTGGGGGCTGCATTTGACTGGCTGTACGAGGGAGATAGATGCAGGAGAAAGTGGAAAAACAAAGATTCAGAGCGTGACAATAATCATCACCAGATTAACTTCCTGCATCAGTTGCGTAATGCTCACAAGCCCCGTGGCTTGCATCGCCGCCATGAGCATTGCCGGTTGTGGTGTCAGTGAGAGTGTGGCCAGCAGTTGAATATCCGGCGCAACTTTCTCGATAAGGCCAATGGCCGCGAACGTTGCGCCGGTCACCCAGACGGCCACCGCGGCTGCGGCTACAGTGGCGATGATGATCACGGCAGCGACCAAGGCAGTGATGAGCACTGCCATCATTGCTTGTCCTGCCATGACCACCTCCGCCGATTGATGAGTGCCTGAATCTGCCACAGCAAGGGGCGGGCCAAATCCCCGCCCTGGTTGCTGCGCTAACTGTCACTGGGTTATCGGTGCCGAGACAGTCACAGTCACCGTCGCCGGTGCCGACAGGGCGTTCCTGGTATCGCTGGCCTGATAAGTAAAGCTTGCCGTGAACGGCGCGGCGATTGTGGCCGGTGGCGTGTAGACCACACGTGCGCCATCAGTGCTGACCGTGCCCTTGCCGACACCCGGTTGCGTCAGGCCTGTCACTTTGAGCGGTACGTTACCGTCAGGGTCGTTGTCGTTGGCCAGGACATTTATCGTCAGCGGTCTGCCGTCGCTGCTGACAGCGCTGTCGGGATAGGCGAGCGGTTTTTTGTTTTCGACTTCACCTGTGCGAAAGGTCGGCAGCGCCGCAGAGTTCACGTAGGTAACGCCGTCCCAGCCGGGCAGGGGTGTTGGCATCAACTGGAATTGGCCAGGCTTCTCGACGTCCCAGCGCAGCAGCATCGAAGTGTCCTCGTGCTGGGTGTTGTGGCAGTGCTCCATGTAGGTTCCGGCGAACTCGCGGAAGCGGACAGCTATTTCCACGTCCACTGAACTGTCGATGCCTTCGCCGATGCGATAGACGTCTTTGCGCGCGCCTTTTTCCCATTCAGGCGGGGCCTTGCCGTCGCGGTTGAGAACGATGCCTTCTTCGAAGTGCACGTGCACCGGGTGGGTCCAGCCGTTGCCGCCGTTCTTGATTTTCCACACTTCCAGCGTGCCGTCGCCGCTGTAGCCAGCGTCGGTTGGGCCGTTGGCCAGTTGCGGGGCGGCGTTGATGCGCCGTGAGTCATGCTGGTAGCCAAAACCACCGTCGGTCTTGATCGTCCAGGGTTCCTGGTCGGTGCCGTCGGAGCGGCCGAAGATGAACTCGCGATGCCGGGCCGCCTTGAGTTTGGTTTGGACGGTCGGATCGTCGCGGTTAAGGGTCAGTGGGATCATGACCTTGCCAGCGGCTTTGCCGGGTTTGGCCGGTTCATAATCAGCCGGGTTCATACTCACGTCCGTGCCGCTGTAAGGCTGAACCACCAGTTGCAGAAACTTGCCCACCACCGGATCGCCGTTGTCCCATTCCAGCCCTTTGCTGCCCAGCTTCAGCACCGCCTTGTACTTGCCGGACAGCACGTCGGCCAGACTGAGCGGATCCATCTCCGGCCCTTTGCCGGTCTGATGCGCCATCAAGTTGACGAAGTACAGTTTGTCGCCGGTCTTGATGCCGTTTTTCGCGAAGTTGACGATGATGTCGTAACGCTCAGCAATGCCTTGGGCGGGGAGGATGGCGTTGTGGTCCTGCAGGTCTCCGTCGGCATCCAGGTCCATGCTGCCGTCGAACGGCACGGCGTGTTCCATGATGTTACCGTCGTTGCCGATCAGGTGGAACGGCACCCGGGCGAAGGACACGCCGGAACCTGCCGGCCCCGGGAACTCACCGCCGGTTCCGGCGATTTCGCGGACCAGCGCGATGCGGAAATAGCGCGATACCGAGCCGTTGAGAATGCGGAAGCGGTAGCTGCGCGCGCGGACTTTCAGGCGCGGCTGATACTGCCAGTTGACCAGGATCTGATCGCCAAGAAAGCCGTCGGTGTTGAACGGGTTGAACCACAGCTGACCGTTCTTATCCCAGGCCTTGTCGGCCACCATCAGGTTGACGTCATAGTCGCGGTTGCCCCAGGGCAATGCCGAACCGCTGGGCAAGCGCAGGTTGACGCCGTCTACGATCGCCTCATTGCCACGATCCAGGGCGCTGTAATAATTCATCATCACCGCGTTACCCTTGTAGACGTTCTGCGCGGTGAAATCGAGCATGTGGTCGTGGAACCAGTGGGTGCTCATGGTTTCGCGCCAATCGCCACGGATCTTGATGGTGCCGTTGTTGCAGGTCTTGAGGCCCGGGCTGGCATCGTTGACGAACAGGGTTTCGCCCGGTGCGCAGGGGAACGCCGCGCGTGGGTCTTCGGCCTTGGTGTTGATGGTGTCGTAGCCGGCCAGTTGCAGTGGCCAGCGATAGTCGTAGTACTGCCCGGGAAAGAAAAACGCGTTGGTATAGCCGTCGCTTTCGGCCGGGGAGTGGCCGTTGTGTTCGTGGGTGCTGAGGGTGTGCAGGCCAAAACCCATGTTGGCCGCCGGATCAATGGGCAGGGCGTTGTAGTGACGCATCAGCACCGGTTGGCCATGCCGCGCCATCAGCAGTTTTACCGGGAAGGTGCCGTCGAAGGTCCACAGCGCTTTGTGGTTCTGGATCGGCATGTTGGGGTGAAAGCGGGTGTCGATGCCTTTGGTGGTGCCGACAATGTTGGGGTTGTCCGAGGTCTGGTAATAGAGCCCACCAGGTCCGAACTCACCGACGGCATAGTTGTGCATCTGCCTGCGGTCGCGCATGCCGCCGTTGATTCTGGCGCCCGCTTGCACGGTTTTGAAAGCGACCTGCGGGTAGAACTCGTTCCAACGCTGATGGGACCAGCCTTTTCCCGGCGGACGACCTTCAGCCGGCGAACCGACCGGATGGCGGTTGAGGAAAGCTTCAACCTGCGACTTCCACGGATTGCGATCCAGCACGTTGGAGTATTGCGACGGAAACGGATAGAGCCCGGGCTGGCGCATGAACGCTTCCAGTGCTGACCACGACGGGCCGCTGCGAGCGATGCTGTTCGGGTCCTGTTGTGGCGCTGGACCAGCGAGAGGCACGGGGAAGGTCAGCGGTGGCGCGGGCAGGGTCGGGTCGAGTTTTTCCGTGCCGAACTCCTCCAACAGCAGCAATTGCTGGGTGAAGGGTTGCGCCCCGAACAATGGGCTGGGTTTGCCGTTGGTGGGGATTTTGAACGAGGTTTGCAGGCTCGGCGGCAGCACGTTTTCAGTGCGCGGGGTGTTGCGGTCCCCGTACGCGCCGTTCGGCAGGGCCAGCGCGCCCTGGTTGGTCTCGGGCATGGTTTTCAAGGCTTCCAGCGCTGCCGCAGGGTCGGCAGGCGGATTGGAATACGCGGAGGGGTCCGTCGGTGGCGGCTGACTGAAGTCGTCGAGCGGCACGGCATGGGCAGTGTTGAGGGTCAGAAGCACTGCACAGGACAGGCTTGACCTGCGCAGCAAGTGGATGGAATTGAATGGTGGTGTCAGGCTTTTCATTGTTCACCCCTCGCGTAATGCCCCGCCGTCTCCACGTTCGGGACGACAGCTGATGCGGGTACACAGGGTGGAGCAACAAATGAGCCATTACCGCAGGGCGAAAAGAAAGTTCAATTTTGTTGACTGTTGTGATGAGTGATGTAAGTGACAGGGTCAGAGGGTGGGTGATATTCCTTAAGTTTGGTGGTGATTCCCCAACTTATTGGGTGTAGATCCCCACTTGTGCGAATGGTAATTGTCTTGTTTTGGACAGTGTTTGGATCCAAGAAAGTCAGCGGTTGCGAGAGAATAATACCTATTTGCAGGGGGTTATATGCGGTTAAGGGAAAGTTTTTCAACAGAAGGGAATGTCAAAAATGACTGGTCAGCAAAGCCGGTCGGTTTTCAATTGCCTCGACCGGCTCTCAGCTGAACGTTAGTTGGTGACCAGCAGTTCCGGACCAAGGTAGTCGTTGATTTGATTGATGTCGTCGTCACCCAGACTGCCTACCGAAGAAGCCAGGCGCAGACGCGACATCAGGTAGCGCAACTTCGCTTCGAACAGATCGTGGCGTGCAACGTACAGCAACTCTTCGGCGTTGAGGACGTCCGAGTTGGTGTTGGTACCGCCTTCCTTGAAGCCTTTGCGTGTCGACATCAGTGAGCGTTCGTTGGACTCCACGGCCCGCTCCAGCGCTTGAATGCGCTTGGCACCGCTGTGTATGCCGGCAAACTCGCGGGTGGTTCCGGAGATCACTTCCTGTCGCGTGGCGTCGAGTTCATCCAGGGCCTTGAAACTGTTTGCGCTGGCCTGGCGTGTCAGGGCGCTGGTGCCGCCGCCGTTGTACAGCGGGAAATTGACTTCCAGCCCGATGGAGCCGTAGCGGTTGCGTTGATTGAGCTCGGAGATTGATTGGCTGTCGCCTGCGGTGTAGCCGGCCACAAAATCCAGTGTCGGCCAGTGACCAGCCCGGGCACGCTTCACTTCTTCTTCGGCGAGGTTGCTGCTGTGCCTGCGCGCATGGATCAGCGGGCTATCGGTCTGGGCCTTGATCAACCAGTCTTGAAGGTTGCTCGGCAGCAGCGGTGGCGTTTCGAAGCCGGGACGCAACGTGGTCAGCGATTCAGGGGTTTCTCCGATGAACTCCTCAAGCTTGCGACGCGCATTGATCAGCTTGTCCTGCGCTTCGATCAGCTCGGCTTCGGCCAAGTCGCGGCGAGCGATCGACTCGTCGATGTCAGTGATGGTGCCGGCCCCCAGCTCCATACGCCGTTTCGCAGAGGCGAGTTGCTCATCGAAGGCGTTCAATTTGGACTTGGCGAGCACGATGGTTTCGCTGGCCAGGAGCACGTCGAAGTAGCTTTCGGCCAGGCGTACTGCCGCGTCCTGGCTCTTGGCATCGAACACCGCGACGCTGTAGTCGGCGCGTTGCTGACCCTGGCGGTACTCGGCCATTTTCTGTTTGTTGAACAGCGGTTGGCGCAACCGCACGTTGGCGCCCTTGGAGTCGTAGTCCAGATCCCGTTCGACACCGCTCTGGCGCTGGGTGCCGTTGACCTTGTTGTCGTAGGCCGAGGCGCTGATCTGCGGTAGCAGGCCGGCCTGGCCGATGGCGCGGTTTTCCAGGCCGGCCTCTTTTTCATGCACCGCGGCGCGGTAGACGGGGCCTTGGTATTGCAGCAGATCCCAGGCTTGTTTGAGGTCCATGGCGCTGGCCGGGAGTGACAATCCCAGCAGGCAGAAAATCAGGCAATGACGGTCCATTTCATTGTTCCTTGAAGGCGCTGTCGACACGTTCGAGCATCGGTTTGAGAAGATAGCTCATCAAGTTGCGCTCGCCAGTCTTGATCGTGACGCTGGCGGGCATGCCCGGGCGAATGTGATTGCTGCCCAGCAGACTCATGCCATCGGGCGTGACTTCTACCTGGGCCAGATAGAACGGTTGCTTGCTTTCCTCGTCGAGCAGGCGGTCGGCGGAAACGGTCTTTACTCGGCCAGGAATATTGGGCGTCTGGGCATGGTTGAAAGCCGGAAACGCGATGTCCACGTCCAGGCCGGGAACCATTTTGTCGATGGCCTGGACGGGAATCATCGCGTCGACTTGCAGGGGTTCGTTGCCCGGAACGATTTCCATGATCTTGAAGCCCGGCTGAATGATCCCGCCGATGGTGGCGATGCTCAGGGACTGCACCATGCCATCGATGGGCGAGCGAATGACCGTGTGGGTCACTTCGTAGTCCAGCGCCCGCAAGCGGTCGGCCAGGGTGGTGTTTTCCTTGGCGGTGTCGGTGAGCTGCGATTCGACTTCCTTCTGGTAATCATGCTGGCGCTGCAAGATGCGCAGTTTGATTTCGGTGGTCTGACTGCGTATGCGAGCGATGTTGTTCAGGTTTTCCGCCTGGCCTGCGGAGAGGTCGGCGTTGCTGCGTTCCAGCTCGAGCAGGCGGTTGCGCGGCACATAGCCTTCGGCCGCCAGCACGCGGGTGCCTTGCAGTTCCTGGTTGAGGAAGTTGATCTGCGAGGCGCGGGCGCCATAGACCTGCTGCAGACCCTTGAGCTGCACTGCCGATGCCGCGAGGTTTTCCTGGAGGATGCTGATTTCGCCAGCGAGGCCGGCGCGCCGTGTATCCAGCAAGCGCTGTTGCAAATTCATGGCGGCGACCAGGCGGGGGTCATTGCCGAATCGCTTGAGCAATTCGGGATCGAAGGTCACCACGTCGCGCCCGTCCCGTTCCGCTTCCAGGCGGTTTTCCACGGTCTTGCTGACGATGTACTGGGCGCTTACGGCACCCTGTTCGGCAACGGCGCGCAGTGAGTCGAGGCGGACGACTTCCTGGCCTTGTTTCACGGCATCGCCTTCGCGAACAAAAATGGCTTCCACCGTGCCACCGCTCAGATGTTGTACGGCTTTACGGTTGCTGGTGACTTTTACCGTGCCTGTCGCAACCACGCCGGCATCCAACGGCGCCAGCCAGGACCACAGGAGGAAACCGCCGAAGCCGGCCAGCACCAGCCACATGCCCCGGCGCAGGGGTTTGCCGACGTCCAGATCCACCTCGTTTCTGGGGTCGGCGTGAATCAGGTCCGTGTGTGGGCTCATCTGCATGATCGGGTCACTCCCGTGCTTTAACGGAGGCCAGCGGAGTCGATGCGCCTGCAGGCATCACACTGGCCTTGCGCAGCGCTGCGAATACTTCGTCCCGTGTGCCCAGCATCTGCACGCCGCCATCGCGCAGCATCAGCACCTTATCGACGGCGCAGAGTACGTTCGGGCGGTGGGAAATCAGAATGACGGTGGCGCCACGCTTCTTCAGCTGGCCCAAAGCATCAACCAGAGCCTTTTCACCGACGTCGTCGAGGTTGGCGTTCGGCTCGTCCAGCACAATCAGATTGGGCTCTCCGTACAGCGCGCGGGCCAGGGCGATGCGCTGTTTCTGGCCGCCGGAAAGGGGGCTGCCATCGGTACCCAGGCGGGTCTCGTAACCCTGCGCAAAACGCAGGATCATCTCGTGCACCCCTGTCGTCCTCGCGGCCTGGATGACCGCGTCGCTGTCCACTTCACCAAAGCGCGCAATGTTTTCGGCGATGGTGCCTTCGAACAGTTCCACGTCCTGTGGCAGGTAGCCGAGCCAGGGTCCGAGTTCGCCTTTGTTCCAGGTGAATATGTCCGCGCCGTCAAGGCGCACTTTGCCGGCCTGTGTCGGCCAGACGCCGACCAGCAAGCGGGCGAGGGTGGATTTTCCCGAGGCGGATGGGCCGATAACCCCGAGGCTTTCGCCCGGCGAAAGGTTGAAACTTACCCCGCGCAAAATCGTGTTGCTGGTACCGGGTGAGCCTGCATACACATTCTCCACCCCGAGCATGCCCAGCGGACGCTGCAGCGGCATGCTGGGTGGTCGGCGCGGAAAGTCTTCCAGCATCTCGTTGAGCCGGCTCCAGGCCGAGCGGCAACCGAGCAGTTGTTTCCATGACGCGATGACTTGTTCCACCGGGGCCAGTGCGCGGCCGGTGAGGATCGAGCAGGCAATCATCATCCCGGGGGTAATCTTGCCTTCGATGGCCAGCAGCGCGCCCGCGCCGAGGATCAGTGACTGCAAGGTGATGCGCACGAAGCGCCCGATGCTGCTGATCAGAGCGGCGCGATCGGAGGCCAGGGTCTGCATTTCCAGGATGCGCAAATGGCTTTGGTACCAGCGTTTGCCAATCGACGGCAGCATGCCCATGGCCTCGATGACTTCAGCGTTACGCAGGTTGTTGTTGGCGTAGCAGGCGGAAGAGAGGGCGGCATGATTGGCTTCGGCCAGGGGTTTCTGCGTGGCCTTTTCGGTGAGATATGCCAGGCCCACCAGAATCAGTGATCCGATCAGGGTGACCAGTCCAAGCAGTGGGTGGATCAGGTAGGCAACCAGCAAATAGATCGGCGTCCACGGTGCATCGAAGAAAGCGAACAGGGCATTGCCGGTGATGAACTGTCGAACCTGTGAGAGATCTTGCAGGGCCTGGGCTGGATTGCCTCCGGCGCGATTCAGATTACGCTCGAATGCGGCGGTGAAAACGCGTCGGTTGAGGTCCATGTCCAGGCAGTTGCCGACCCGGATCAGCACTCGGGTGCGGACCAGTTCCAGCGTGGACATCAGCAGGAACAGCCCGATCACCAGTAACGTCAACATCGTCAAAGTGGTGACGTTTCGGCTGACCAGTGCCCGATCATAGACCTGGAGCATGTACACGGCCGGCGTCAACATCATGACGTTTATCACGCCGCTGAACGCGGCCAGTGAATAAAAACTGCGGCGCAGGCGAAAAATCGCGGCGGCAAGTTCGGATCGGATGTTCGACTGCTTGTGCATGTTGATAATCCCTCTCCGAAATCCGGTTTGCGATGAGGCAAGGCAGCTTGTGCAAGTGTTGTGCCGGCCCCTAGATGTAGGGGCATGGTCGGCTCATCGACGCAAGTTGTAGCGCTCTCGAAAAAGTTCAAAAAATATTTTCCTTCTGCCTTGGAGCGTAGGTGGCGTTTGTTTCTCTAGCGATACAGTTTTAAATAACATTTCGCTCTACAGATAATCTTGAATTTCTATATATCCTTTAAGAACAATTAGTTGAGTACCCAAATTTGGGTGATCTTTTTTTGTGCCGAAATATTGACAGCTAGTTGCTATGGAACTTTAGTCATGGTTGGGGAGACGCCCTCCTGAAGCCTGCCATCGCTTTGGCAACGCAGGCCACGGTGTTTCTTGAAGGAGCACAGCATGTCGAGCATCTCGTTCTACCTCGCAGTCACGGAGCTACTCCGGAAGTTCGCTTCGACTTCCAGATTCCATGGGCCACCAACGGCTCGGAATCGCTCTGGCTGATTACTCAGCGAGCAATTGAAAACGCGAATTCCAGGCGCGCATTCACCGGCGCAGAGAACGGCTTTGCCTGTTCCATGCCTGCTCTCGCCAAACACTGAAACAAAGAACTGCGCAAGCCAGCACGTGACTTGGCGCGGGCGGATTTCTTCGTCCCGAGCCTTTCCCATATAGATCGAGGGCAATCGAAATGGCCAATTTCAACAAGTCGGATCTGGAGTTCATCCTCAAGCAAATCTTCATCGCGGAAGCGCATGCGGCCGGCACCAGCCTCAGTGATTTGCTACCCAACAGTCAGGTGCCTTTCGGCCTGCGTACCGTCGATGGCAGCTACAACAACCTGGTCGCCGGGCAAACCGAATTTGGCGCTGCGGACAACTCCTTCCTGCGTCTGCTGGACGCTTCCTACAGAGCGGCTTATGCCGGGACCGGGACGGTAGTTGACGCGCAGCCACGGATTATCAGTAACCTGATCAACGACCAGACCGCCAACAACCCGGCCGCCGTTGCAGCCAACGGTGGCGCCGACCCGGTGATCAGTCCCGGGCTGGACGGCGTGTTCGGTACCGACGACGACAAAGAAGTGTTCTTCATTCCCAACGAGTCGCCGGACGTCGGCCTGACTGCCGGCTTCAACTCGTGGATGACCTTTTTCGGCCAGTTCTTCGACCACGGCCTGGACCTGGTTACAAAGAGCAGTACCGACATCGTTTTTATCCCGCTGCAGCCCGATGATCCATTGTATGTACCGGGCGGCCCAACCAACTTCATGGTGTTGTCACGTGCCGTGCGTACTGCCGGCGTGGACGGTGTCGTCGGCACAGCCGATGATGGGCAGCCCAACACCACCTCGCCGTTCGTTGATCAGAGCCAGACCTACAGCTCGCACCCGTCGCATCAGGTGTTTCTGCGTGAATACATGCTCAATGCGGCTGGCGAGCCGGTTGCCACGGGGCGCTTGATTACCAACCGCGATCTCGGCGCCGATGGCAAGTTCGGCACGGCCGATGATGGCGACGGCGCGAGTGGTGGCATGGCGACCTGGGCAGTGGTCAAAGCCCAGGCCCGTGACATTCTCGGGATCAACCTCACCGATGCTGATGTGCACAGCGTGCCGCTGTTGGCGACCGATGCATATGGCAATTTCATTCGCGGGCCGAGCGGCATGCCGCAGGTGGTGATGCGCGTCAGTAACGGTGCCGACGGTATCGCCGGAACAGCTGATGACGTGACTCAACTGGTCGAAGGCAACCGGGATGCGCCGATCAGTCTGGCCAGCGCCGTGAGCACCGGGCATGCCTTCCTCGACGACATCGCCCACAATGCCGCGCCGGTCGTGGTCGGTGGGAATTTGCAGGCGGACGGCGACACCGATGTCGGCAATGCGCAGCCCGCTGGCCCAGGTGGCAACAACCTGACCTATGACAACGAATTGCTCGATGCCCACTACATTGCCGGCGATGGCCGGGTCAACGAGAACATCGGCCTGACGGCTGTGCACCATGTGTTCCACTCGGAACACAACCGCCTGGTTGAGCAATCCAAGCAAACCATATTGGCCGCGGGCGATCTGGCGTTCCTCAATGAGTGGTTGGTGGATGACGTCGCCGCAATGCCGGCTTCGCTTGCCGAAATCGCAGCGTTGGTGTGGGACGGCGAGCGCCTGTTCCAGGCCGCCAAGTTCGGCACCGAGATGCAGTACCAGCACCTGGTTTTCGAAGAGTTTGCGCGGACCGTCCAGCCGCAAATCGATGAATTCCTCGCACCCAATGGCTATGACACCTCGATCAATCCGGCCATCCTCGCCGAGTTCGCCCACGTGGTGTACCGCTTTGGTCACTCGATGTTGACTGAAACGGTCGATCGCTTCGACCCAGAGTTCAATCCGCTGCTCACTGACCCTGACAACCCGGACTCGCAAATGGGCCTGATCGCGGCCTTCCTCAACCCGCTCGCCTTCGCGGGCAGTGGCGCGACGGCGGACGAAGCGGCAGGCGCGATCATTCGCGGTGTGACCCGCCAACTGGGCAACGAAATCGACGAATTCGTCACCGAAGCCTTGCGCAACAACCTGCTGGGGCTGCCGCTCGATTTGCCGGCCCTGAACCTGGCGCGCGGTCGCGACACAGGCATTCCGACGTTGAACGAGGCGCGGCGTGAATTCTACGAGATGACGGGCGACAGCCAGCTCAAGCCGTACATCAGCTGGGCGGATCTGGCCAATAACCTCAAGCACCCTGAATCGTTGGTCAATTTCATCGCAGCCTTCGGCACCCACGGGGCCTTGACGGCGGCCGATGTCGATACGCTGGTCGAGATGCGTGCGATTGCCGCGGCCCTCGTGTTTGGCGGCAGCGCGGTCATCAACGCCGGTACTGCCGATGAGCGTACCTTTACCGCCACTGAAGCGGATCGTCTGGACTTTCTCAACAGTTCGGGCATCTACGCCATGGTCAACGGTGTGACCACCACCGGTGTCGACGACATCGACTTCTGGGTCGGTGGTCTCGCCGAGCAGAAGATGCCGTTTGGCGGCATGCTCGGTTCTACCTTCAACTTCGTGTTTGAAACCCAGATGGAGGCGTTGCAGAACGGCGACCGGTTCTACTATCTGTCGCGCGTTGCAGGCCTGAACTTCGGCACCGAATTGGAGAACAACTCCTTTGCCAAGTTGATCATGCTCAACAGTGATGTCACCCATCTGTCGAACACTGTGTTCCTGACACCAACGTTCACCCTCGAAGTGAATCAGGCCAATCAGTTCACTGGCCTGGGTGCGGACGGCCAAGCCGACCCGACGGGCGGCCTGATGATCAACGGCGTGGAAATCGTCAAGCTGGTGGTTCGCGACAACCCCGACACGCAGGGGGCAGACAGCAATTTCCTGCAGTACAACGGTGCGGACCATGTGGTATTGGGGGGCACCGCCGGCGATGACATCATCATCTCCAGTGAAGGCGATGACACGCTTTACGGTGACGGCGGCAACGACCGCCTGGAAGGCGGTGCCGGCAACGACGCGGTCCTGGGCGGCGCCGGTGATGACATCATCACCGATTCGTTCGGTGACAACCGTCTGGAAGGCAACGCCGGTAACGACGTGATCATCGCCGGCAGCATGCTGGCCGGGGGCAACCTGATCCTGGGTGGCGATGGCCAGGACTTCATCGTCACCACCGAAGACATCAGCACCACCTTCGGCGGCCAGGGCGACGACTTCATCCTTGGTGCCAAGACCAACTTGCCACCGACCGGCAACGAAGGTGACGACTGGATCGAGAAGGGCACCCAGGACGGTGCACCTGGCGATAACGCCTCGCCGTTGGCCAACGATGATGTGATCGGCAACGACATCTTTATCGGTGGCGCTGGCTTCGACGAAATGATCGGCGAGGGTGGCGATGACATCTTCGTCGGCAGCGATGCCCAGGACAATATGGACGGTATGTCGGGCTTCGACTGGGTGACCCATAAGAATGACAAGATCGGCGTGACCGTCGACCTGACCATGGCCGCGCTGGCGCAGCCACACGGTAATGCGCCAAATCAAAACAACGGGCCGTTCAACCCGGTCGGCGCATCGCCGGCCTCGATCCTCGACCGGTTTGCCGAGGTCGAAGGCTTGTCCGGTTCGAAATTCGGCGATGTGCTCAAGGGCGATAATGTTGATGCGGTCACCATCGTTGACCACGGTGGTACGACGGGCAGTGCGCTGACCAATGTGGCGTTGATCCGCGGGCTGGAGCAGTTCCTGGCCGACGCCGGTTTGCCGACCACCGGCTTTGCCACGGGCAATATCATCCTGGGTGGCGATGGCAGCGACCTGATCGAGGGTCGTGGTGGTGATGACCTGCTCGACGGCGACAAATGGCTTAACGTCAGGATTGCGGTTTATGCCCCTGACGACACCAACCATAGCGGCCCTGAGATCGCCTCCTTCGACAGCATGGTCGAGATGATCCCGTTCATGATGGACGGTACCTATAACCCGGGTCAGCTCAAGGCCGTGCGGGAGATCCTGCCCGGTACCTCGACAGGCGGAGCCGCCTACGACACCGCGATTTTCTCCGGGCAGCAGTCCGAGTATGTGGTGACGCGCGACACCCGCGGTACGCTCAATACAGCGGACGATGTCTGGACGGTGGCCGATACCGTAGCAGGGCGCGACGGCACCGATACCCTCCTGCATATCGAACGCCTGCAGTTCTCCGATACCCAGCAAGTGCTGCTGCCGGGGCTCAATGCGCAACCGGTTGGCAGACCGAACATCGCCGACGCAAACGGCGGGGCGATCACGGTGGGCGACGTGCTGACGGTCAGCGTGGCCGGGGTGAGCGACGCCGACAATATTGGTGGCAGCCTCAACAACTCCTCGGTGTCCTACTACTGGCAATTCGAGGCGGATCCAGGCAGCGGCGTTTTCGAGGACATCATCTTGTTGCCGGCCGGCGACCTGGCGTTCCAGAGTGCCGACGGCACCACGTTCAAGGTCTCGCCCGACCTTGCCGGGTTATCGTTGCGGGTCAAGGCAATCTACCAGGATGGGCATGGCACTACTGAAGTGGTGTTCTCGCAGCCGACGGCCGTGGTCGTTCCCGGCGCGCCGGTCGTACCGACGTCGCCGACACCCGTGGCCGATGCCACGGCCGGTGGCGAGGGCCTTCACATGGTCCGTTCCGACCTCAACTTCATCCTCGATCAGATCAAGATTGCCGAGGCTGACGCGGCCGGCCAGGACATGCTCTCGCTGATCCCGAACATCCGCGCGCCGTTGGGCCTGCGTGCGGTCGATGGGTCGAACAACAACCTGCTGAACCTGAACGGCAACAACCATACCGAGTACGGTGCTGCCGATAACCTCTTCCCGCGCCTGAGCGACCCGGTCTTCAATCCGGCAGAAGGTGTACCTGCCGGTTTCTTTGGCCCCGGCTCGCCGGCCATTCCGGGATCGTCTTATCAGCAAACCAGCGGCTTTGTGTTTGACTCGCAGCCGCGCACCATCAGTAACCTGATCGTCGACCAGACATCGAACAACCCGGCGGCCTATGCCACGGCTTATGACCCGGGGGCCAACGGTCATCTCGACTTTGGCGTAACCGGTAGCGGTAACGACGACGTGCTCAAGGAGGGGGTACGGATCGTCGCCAGCCCTGGCATGGATGGCCAGTTCGGTACCGGCGACGACCACGATGTGTACCTGTTCGAGAACACCGCGGCGGATGCGGGATTGTCCGCGCCGTTCAACGCCTGGATGACCTTCTTCGGGCAGTTCTTCGACCATGGCCTGGACCTGTTGACCAAAGGCGGTTCAGGCACTGTGTTCATCCCGCTGCAACCGGACGACCCGCTGTATGTGCCGGGCGGCAACACCAATTTCATGGTGTTGACCCGCGCGACCAACCAGCCAGGGGCGGATGGCGTGTTGGGCACGGCCGACGATGTCCGTGAGCACACCAACACCACCACGCCGTTCGTGGACCAGAACCAGACCTACAGCTCGCATCCCTCGCACCAGGTATTCCTGCGCGGATACGTGATGACGGAGGATGGCCCCAAAGCGACCGGCAACCTCATCACCAACCGTGACCTTGGGCCGGACGGCAAGTTTGGTACTGGAGACGACAGCGAAATCGGTGGCATGGCGACCTGGAAAGTGGTCAAGGCGCAGGCACGTGATGTGCTGGGTATCGATCTCACCGACGCCGATATCGACAGCAGCCCGCTGCTGGCGACGGACGCCTATGGCAACTTCATCAAGGGGCCGAACGGCTTTCCTCAAGTTGTCATTCGGCTCAACAACGGGCTGGACGGTATCGCCGGCAACGCCGATGACGTCACGACCCTCGTCGAAGGCAACCCGGCCAACCCGATAAGCCTGGTGAACGCGGTACGCACGGGCCATGCCTTCCTCAACGACATCGCCCATAACGCTGTGCCGGTTGTCGTCGGCGGGGTTCTGCAGGCGGATGGCGATGTCGATGTCGGTAACGCGCAGCCCGTTGGCCCGGGCGGCAACAACCTGACCTACGACAACGAACTGCTTGACGCTCACTACATCGCCGGTGACGGCCGGGTCAACGAGAACATCGGCCTGACCGCAGTGCATGCGATCTTCCACGCCGAGCACAATCGATTGGTTGCGCAGACCAAGGACACCGTGCTCGATTCCAATGACGTGGCCTTCCTCAACGAGTGGCTGCTCTCGCCGGTTGCTGCCTTGCCGGTCAACCAGGCCGAGATCGATGCGTTGGTGTGGAATGGCGAGCGCCTGTTCCAGGCGGCCAAGTTCGGCACCGAGATGCAGTATCAGCACCTGGTGTTCGAGGAGTTTGCGCGGACCATCCAGCCTCGCGTTGACCTGTTCTTCGCACCGACCCAGGTCTATGACGTCGACCTTGATGCCTCGATCGTCGCCGAGTTTGCCCACACCGTGTACCGGTTTGGCCACTCGATGCTGACCGAGACTGTCGATCGCTACGACGTCAATTTTGACGTGATTGGCGATCCGAGCAGTGCTGATCCCGATCAGCAACTGGGCTTGATCGCGGCATTCCTCAACCCGTTGGCCTATGCCGCCAGTGGCGTGACGCCGGAGGATGCGACCAGTGCGATCGTGCGCGGGGTAACTCGGCAAGCCGGTAACGAAATCGACGAGTTCGTCACCGAGGCACTGCGCAACAACCTGCTGGGCCTGCCTCTTGACCTGCCGGCGATCAACATCGCCCGTGGTCGCGACGTGGGGATTCCCTCGCTCAATGCGATTCGCCGCGACATCTACAACCAGACCGGAGATACCCAACTCAAGCCGTACAGCAGCTGGGTCGACCTGGTGCAGCACCTCAAGCATCCGGAGTCGTTGATCAACTTCATCGCGGCTTATGGTACGCACAGCACGATCACGGGGGCGACTACGCTCGAAGGCAAGCGTGCCGCGGCGATGTTGTTGGTGTTCGGCGATGGCGGGATCAACGAGCCATCCGATCGCCTGGACTTCCTCAACGGCACCGGTACCTGGGCCAACGTAACGCGGGCGGGCAAAGACGGGGTGCTGGGGACTGCCGACGATCTGAAGGGTGTGACGATCACAGGGGTCGACGCCATCGATCTATGGATTGGTGGCCTGGCCGAAGAGAAAACGCCGTTTGGCGGCATGCTCGGCTCGACCTTCAACTTTGTGTTCGAAAATCAAATGGAGAAACTGCAGGACGGCGACCGCTTCTACTACCTGGAGCGCACCTCTGGCCTGTCGATGAATGCCGAGCTGGAAAGCAACTCGTTCGCCAAGCTGATCATGGCCAACACCTCGGCCACGCACTTGCCGGGCCTGGTGTTTTCGGACCCGGGCTTCTATCTGGAGAGGGATCAGTCCAAGCAGTACAACGATGGCTTGGGCAATGCCGACCCGCTGGACGAGAACGGCCAGCAGGTGGTGTTCCGCGACAACCCGCTGACTGCCGGACCGGACACCAACTACATCAAGTACACCGGTGACCAACACATCGTGCTGGGCGGTACCAACGATGCAGACATCCTCATCGCGAGTGAAGGCGATGACACCGTCTGGGGTGACGGCGGCAACGACCGCATCGAGGGCGGTGACGGCAACGACCAGCTGCGCGGTGGTGCCGGTGACGACATCATCAGCGATATGGGCGGCGACGATAACATCCAGGGTGGCGACGGCAACGACGTGCTGCACGGTGGTAACGGCATCAACCTGATCATCGGCGGGTTCGGCAATGACTTCATCGTGACCGGTGAGGACGCCTCCGAGGCCATTGGTGGACAGGGCAATGACTTTATCCTGGGCAGCAAGGCCAACGAACAGGACATGGGTAACGAAGGCGACGACTGGATCGAGAAGGGCACCTCCGACGGTGCGCCTGGCGACAACTTCGATCCGCTGGGCAACGACCCGGTCATCGGCAACGATGTCTTCATCGGTGGCAACGAGAACGACAAGTTCAACGGTGAAGGCGGCGACGACATCATGGTCGGCAGTCTCGGCTTTGGTGACCGCTATATCGGTGGCTCGGGCTTTGACTGGGCAACCTTCAAGGGGCTCGCCCAGGGCGTGAGCATCGATTACAGCGACCGCTTTTTCGATGTGCCGCCGGTTCCGGGCTCGGGTGCTTCGGCACTGGTGCGTTTCGACATCATGGAAGGTCTGTCGGGTTCATCGCACGGTGACTTCCTGCGCGGCGACAATGAAGATGCCGCATCGTTACCGGGTGCAGGTGCAACCGGCAGTGTGCTGACCAACATCGACCTGATCGACGGCCTGGCGGATGTGCTGCCGGCCGGAGCGACGTTCTTCGATGGCGGCAACATCATCCTCGGTGGCAGCGGCAGCGACCTTATCGAAGGTCGCGGTGGCGACGACATCATCGACGGTGACAAGTGGCTCAACGTACGCATCAGTGTCCGGGCAAATGCCGATGGTACCGGACCGGAAATCGCTACCTTCGACAGCATGGAGCCACTGGTTCCGTTCATGCTCAACGGTACGTACAACCCGGGTCAGTTGATCATCAAGCGGGAGATTCTGACGGGCGATGACAGCTTCGACACTGCGGTGTTCTCCGGTAATTCGACGGAATACATCGTTTCTGTCGAGGGCAACACAGTCATCGTGACGGATCTGGTGGCGGGGCGTGATGGTGTCGATCGCTTGACGGGCATCGAGCGTCTGCAATTCTCTGACCTGGCGCAGTCATCCGGCGTTGGTACTGCCTTGAACGAGGGGCCATCGGGTCATCTGGCGATTCTCGATGATGCTACCGGTCTGCGTGACGACACGCCTGTGGCCGGCCAGTTGCTGCGCGTCAGTGGTCGTGCCGTACACGATGCGGACAACGTAAGCGGGGCCAATCCGACCGGTACGTTGTCCGGTGCGGTGGCGTACTACTGGCAGGTGGAAAACATTCCAGGCACGGGGATCTATGAGGACATCACCGTTGTTGCCGCCGGCGAAGCCTCGCGGGCGACCGGGACCACCTACCGGGTGACGGACGATGTGGCGGGTCTGAACATTCGCGTTCGGGCGGTGTATCAGGATGCCAAGGGCACGCTGGAAATCGTCGACTCGTCGGCGAACAGCGCACCCACCGCGGGGCCGACGGTCACCGGGCTTTTGGTGGAGGACCAAGTGTTGACCGCTGACCCATCGAGCATCATCGATCTGGATGGCCTCAGCAATCCGCAGTTCACCTACCAGTGGCAGGCGACCAACGGAGTCAGCTTCGTCGACATCGTCGGAGCCACCAGTAGCACGTTCACGCTTGGCCAGGACCAGGCCGGCGACCAGGTGCGGGTGGTGGTCAGTTACGTGGATGACTTTGGTGTATCCGAGAGCGTGGCGTCCGACCCTTCGGACCCGGTCGCCAACGTCAACGATGCACCCACCGGTGCGTTGCTGATCAGCGATACGACACCGGATCAAGGACAGGTGCTGACCGCGCTGACTGCCGGGATTGCCGATGAGGATGGGCTGGGCACCTTCAGCTTCCAGTGGCAGCAAGGTACTGGCGCTTCCTTCACCGACATTAACGGCGCGACCGCTGCGACCTTCACCCCGGGCTTTGCGCAGGGCAATCTGCAATTGCGGGTGATCGTGCGCTATACCGACGGCTTCGGTACGCTGGAGACGCTGACCTCGGCGGCAACCGCTGCCGTTACGGTAACGCCTGGCGTGGTGCTGGAGGGTACCTTTCTCGCTGACACCCTCACCGGTGGCGGGGGTGCCGATGTGCTTAGTGGCCTGAGCGGCAACGATACGCTCAATGGTCTGGCCGGTACTGATCAACTGCTAGGTGGCTTCGGCAATGACATCCTCAACGGCGGAGACGACAACGATATCCTCAACGGCGATATCGGCGACGACCTTCTCAACGGTGGCCTCGGCGCGGATGCCATGAATGGCGGTCTCGGCAACGACACCTTCGTGGTGGACAATGTCGGCGACGTTGTCACTGAGATTGCCTTGGGCGGTACCGATCTGGTGCAAACCAGCCTGGCCAGCTACGTGCTGGGTGCCAACCTCGAGAATCTGGCCTATACCGGTGCGGGCAGCTTTACCGGTACCGGTAATGCGCTGGCCAACATCATCACTGGCGGGGTTGGTAATGACGTCCTCAGTGGCGGGGACGGCAACGACACCCTCAACGGCGGGCTTGGCGCGGATGCCATGAACGGCGGTGCCGGCAACGACACCTTCGTGGTGGACAATGTCGGTGACAGCGTCACCGAAGCGCTGGGCGGTGGTACCGATCTGGTGCAAACCAGCCTGGCCAGCTACCTGCTCGGGGCCAACGTCGAGAACCTGACCTATACGGGGACAGGTAACTTCACCGGTACGGGCAATGCGCTGGCTAACACCCTGACCGGCGGGGTGGGTAACGACATCCTTGATGGCGGTGCGGGTGCTGACCAGATGGCAGGGGGCGCTGGCAACGACACCTACATCGTCGATGTGGTCGCTGATGGGGTGTTCGAGGTGGCGGGTGGCGGTACCGATAGCGTGCAGACGACGCTGGCCAGCTACGTGCTTGGTAATAATGTCGAGAACCTGGCTTACACCGGAGTCAACAACTTCGTCGGTAACGGTAACGGGCTGAACAATAACATCGTCGGCGGGGCAGGTAATGACACCCTCAACGGCAACAGCGGCAACGACATCCTTACCGGCAACGCAGGTAACGACACGCTCAATGGTGACATCGGCAACGATCAGCTGTTGGGTGGCATAGGCACCGATACCCTGAACGGCGGTATCGGCGATGATGGCCTCGACGGTGGTGACGGAAACGATGCCTTGAATGGTGACGCAGGCAACGACACGTTGCTGGGTGGGCTGGGTAATGACGTGCTCGATGGCGGTACCGGCAACGATCTGCTCCAGGGCGGCGATGGCAGCGACACCCTCAATGGTGGTATCGGTAACGACACATTGCTGGGCGGTATCGGCAATGACTTTATCGATGGCGGCGTGGGCAACGATAGGGTCACTGGCGGTGCCGGCGACGATGTGATGGTCGCCAGCGTTGGCAACGACGTCTTCCTGTTCGCGGCGGGCTTCGGGGCCGACCAGATCATCGGCTTCGATGCCAACGCGGCAGGGGGCCAGGATCTGCTCGATATTTCCGCATTCGGTGTCACGGCTGCGACCTTTGCCAGCACTGTCATCATCACCGATGTCGGTGCGGATACCCTGCTCAGCTCCGCAGGAGGCGCTGAAACCATCCGCCTGGTCGGTGTGGCCGATGCGACAACCATCACTGCCTCAGACTTCATTCTGGCTACTTGAGGTGAAGTCCAGTCAGCGTTAACCGAGGCGGGGAGGGCAATGGATGCCCTCCCTTTCTTTTGCCGATGGATGTCGTCTGCCGCTTCCAGTCTGGAAAACTACGCTTGATCGCACTCCCGCAGGATCAGGCAAGTTGTCAGAAGGATCTGACTAACTCGCTGCACACCTTTATCCCTAATCTGAACACGTAGCGAGGCACCTCTCGCGTCATCAAGCACTCAGTAAAGGATAGGGATCATGTCGAACATTTCGGAAAAAGTAGTGGTGATCACTGGCGCCAGCAGCGGTATTGGCGAGGCGGCCGCGCGTCTTTTAGCTGGCAAGGGGGCACACGTCGTGCTGGGTGCACGTCGCACGGATCGCCTCGAAAGCCTCTGCCGTGAGATCAATGCCGCGGGCGGGAGCGCCCAATTCAAGGCGGTTGATGTCACCAGCCGGTCTGACGTGCAAGCGTTTGTGGATTTTGCCGTCAGCCTCCATGGTCGCGTCGATGTAATCGTCAATAACGCCGGTGTAATGCCTCTGTCGAAGCTTGAAGCGCTGAAGGTCGCTGAATGGGACCAGATGATCGACGTCAACATTCGCGGCGTCCTGCATGGTATTGCAGCAGGCCTGCCTCTGATGCAGAAGCAGAAATCCGGTCAGTTCATCAATATAGCGTCTATCGGTGCATACACAGTCAGTCCGACAGCCTCTGTTTACTGCGCGACGAAATTTGCGGTACGGGCCATTTCAGAAGGACTGCGTCAGGAGGTCGGTGGAGACATTCGTGTCACCGTTATTTCGCCGGGGGTCACCGAATCGGAATTGGCCGAGAGCATCTCAGACGAAGGTGGACGGGCCGAGATGCGTGAGTTTCGTAAGATCGCACTGCCTGCCCAGGCCATCGCCCGTGCTATTGCCTATGCCATCGAGCAACCTGCCGACGTTGATGTCAGTGAGCTGATTGTCCGGCCAACCGCCAGCCCCTATTAATGTGGCGAGACTGGAGGAAAAGAAAATGACGGTCAAAAAGTCCGCAGATCAAGACAAATACGTCGGCATGTGGGTTACGGCAGATGGGCATATTCGCCATGAGCTATTGCCAGGCGGCCGATATGATGAGGCGCGAGGCAAGACAGCGAGCGCCTACCAGGGAAGATATTGGCTGGAAGGTGACCACATTGAATACGTCGATGACACCGGGTTTACCGCTGATGGCGAGTTCCGGGAGGGGATTTTGTATCACGCAGGCATGATTCTGTATCGCGAGGACTAGAAGCTGACCTTGGCGGTGATGAGCGTCGCTCCATCGACGCTCATCAGGAATCACCGCGCATGGCGTAAAAAAGTTGTACAAGCTCTGTCCTGATGGCGTAAAAACTATACATGAAGCTATTCTTGTATAGAATTTACAAAAGGCCGAGACGATCATGAACGTGGCTGATTCCAAGCGTTGCTTTGGACATCGTCTGTCGAGATGCTGGCTGTTCGCGTTGTTGCTGGCGGGACCTTGCTGGGCGGATTGGCGTCCCGCACTGCCAGACGGGCGTCTGTTGGGCAGCGGCGACTTTACCTGGTTCGGCGTGAGTCTCTACACAGCGCGTTTGTGGAGCCCAGGGATGCCGATGACCTGGGACCAGCCTTTTGCACTCGAACTGGTTTATCACCGTGCCCTTTCCCGGGACGCACTGGTTGAGGCCAGCCTCAAGGAAATGCGTCGCATGGCAAAGGCTCGTCCAGATGAGCCCACACTCCAACGCTGGTCCAGTGAAATGCGTGATGCCTTCGTCGATGTTCGGCCGGGAATGCGCATTACCGGGCTTTACCATCCAGGTAAAGGCTGCACTTTCTTCGTCGACGGCCAACTGCGCCGGCGGGTCGAGGACCCTGCATTCGCCCGTGCCTTCTTCGACATTTGGCTGGACCCGCGTACTCGGGACAAAGAACTGCGTCAACGCCTGCTGGGGATGGCCGGGCCGGCGGAGTGAGGAGGTTGAGATGCGTCGATTAGCGGTACTGCTCGTTAGCCTGTTGCTGCTCAGCTGTAACAACGTTGGCGTGGACCACTACGCGAAGGAGCGACCCGCCCTGGATCTGGTGGCCTTCTTCTCCCGGCCGGTACAGGCTTGGGGGTTGTTCCAGAATCGCTCGGGCGAGGTGGTCAAACGTTTCCATGTCCAGATTGAAAGTCGCGTCGAAGGACAACAATTGATCCTCGACGAGCGATTTCTCTACAGCGATGGCACGCGTCAGCGGCGTACCTGGACGCTGGAACCGACCGGTTCCGGGCGATGGCGTGGCCGTGCGGACGATGTCGTCGGAGAGGCCAGCGGCGAGATCGCGGGCAACGCGCTGCACTGGCGCTACCGCCTTGACCTGCCGGTTGACGGCCGGCATTGGGTAGTGGATATGGACGACTGGATGTACCTGATGGACGAAGACACGATCATCAATCGCACGACTATGAGCAAGCTTGGCGTCGAGTTGGGACAGGTGATCCTGTTCTTTCGTCGCCAGCCGGCGTCACTTCCCTGAACCCACGATAGCCGAGCAGGCGCTATTCGCCCATTGGAAAGATCAGCGCCGAGCCGCCAGTCGCAGGATAAGCGGCATCCATACAGCCCAAAGCGGCGCGAGCAGCAGGACTGTGCCCAAAGTGCCCCAAGGCAGACCGACACCCGCCAACGATGCGCCGGCGATGTAAGCCGGGGGACCGCCGCACATGCCCAGTAGCGCGCCGTACCAGATGGGATGTCGAGCCCAGGCCAGGCTATGGCGAAGTCCACTGGCCAGCACCAGCCACAGTACCGCCAGCCATAGAGGTAAGGGGCGCTGGGCAAAATCGAAAACGCCCAGCGCACCCAGGCCGGCATCCAGTGCGCAGCCTGCCATTGCCACACAGACCAGCGTGGTTGCTTCCTCGCGCGGCCGCGGGCAAGCAGCCACATGCACCAACAAACCTGCCGCCACCGGGAGCAGCAGCCAGGGATGCCGCTCGCTCAGCACGCAAGCCCACCACGCGGCTTGCATCCACAGTGCGTTGCCGATCAACCAGGCCCGGCTCATCAGGCACCCGGCAGCGAAGCTCGACGTGCGGCCGGGGCTGCCCAGAGCAGTTGCGCGACGCCAATTGCGCGCTCCTCGAAACCGCCCTGGCAATAACACAGGTAGAACTCCCAGAGGCGTTGAAATGTTTCGTCATAGCCCAGCTCAAGCAACGCGGTGCGCGACTGGCGCAAGTTGTCGCGCCAGTGCTGCAGAGTCCGCGCATAGTCCTGTCCGAAGTCCTCCATGTGCACCAGGTTCAACGTGGTATGGCAACTGGCGGTCTGCAGCATGACACTCAAGGAGGGCAGGGCACCGCCGGGAAAGATATGGCGCTGAATGAAATCCACCGAGCGCTGGGCCTGTTCATAACGCTGGTCGCGAATGGTGATGGCCTGCAACAGCATCAAACCGTCTTCTTTGAGCAGCGATGCACACCGACGGAAGTAAACCGGCAGATAGCGGTGCCCCACTGCCTCGATCATCTCGATCGAGACCAGTTTGTCGAAGCGTCCGCGCAGGTCGCGGTAATCCTCGCGCAGGACGGTAATGCGTTCTTGCAGGCCAAGATCGCGGACGCGCTGCACGGTATGGGCGTACTGCGCCTCGGACAATGTGGTGGTCGTCACCCGGCACCCGTGACGGGTAGCGGCATGGATCGCCAGGCTACCCCATCCGGTACCGATCTCGAGCAGATGATCGTCGGGGCTCAGCGCGAGTTTCTCGCAGATACGCTCGAGTTTGTTCAGTTGGCCTTGCTCCAGGCTCTGCTCCAGACTGTCGAACATTGCTGCCGAGTACATCATGGTCGGGTCCAGCAGCCGCTCGAACAGGGCATTGCCCAAATCGTAATGAGCGAGAATATTGCGCCGCGCGCCTTGCCTGTTGTTTCGATTGAACCAATGCAGCAGGCGCAGGACCGGTCGACCCAGGCGCGCCAACCCGCCATCAAGGGCGTCGAGCACTTCCAGGTTGGCGACGAAGAGTCGGGTGACCGCCGCCAGGTCCGGCGTGCGCCAGTAGCCGTGGATGTAAGCTTCACCGGCACCGATCGAGCCGTTGGCAGCCACCATGCCCCAAGCTGCTTCGTCGAAGATCTCGACCTCGGCGTGCAGTGTGCTGCCGGCATCGCCAAACAGCCACTGTCGGCCCTGATAGATCAGGCGCAGACGTCCTTGGCGCAGGTTGCGCAGTTGGGAGAGCACGGCGCTTCTGCCCAGGCCGCCGAACAACGGCGCCAAGCCAAAGGATTTACTGACGCTCAGAGTTGGATCGGACATGCTCGGGCTCCTCGTGGAAGTCATGGCCAAGGTCTTGGCTGCTCTGACGGGTGGTGTGGGCAAAGAGTGGGGTGCGCTTGAGCAACAGGCACATGGCTTGCCAATAAATGGCACTGAGGGTACGCAGGCTCATCCAGGGGAAGGCCAGTACGTGTCGTCTCAATGCAGCGGCATCCAGCGGCTTGCGCTGCAGCGCCAGATCGGCCTCGAAGACTTTCTGTTCTTCGCGGTGGTTTTCCATGTGGATGCGCACGTGCGCGCCATCGATGTGGAAGCGCATGTGGTATTGCATGTCCATCGGCAAGAACGGCGAGACATGGAATTGCTTGCTGACCGAGAATTGTCGCGGCTGACCGGGCAGCACCGACAGCACATAGTGAAAACGCTCACGCCAAGGTGTGTTACGCACCTCCAGCACAATCGCTGCCAGGAGGCCATCGCTGTCGTGGCAAAAGTAGAAGCTCACCGGATTGAAAGAAATCCCCCAACTGCGCGGCTGGGTCAGCAAATGAATGGGGCCGCACGGCGCCTGGCCCAAGGCCTTGGCCACCACTTCGCGCACCGCGTCTTTCAAAGGTATGCCGCGACGAGTCCAGGCTGGCAGGTAATCGGTTTCTCGCCAGCTCAGCGGTGCCAGCCGAGTAGCACCGAGTAACGGAGACAGCCCCAGCAGCAATTGCTGTTCGTCCAGATCCAGGTAAAGCATGGCGCTGCGATAGCGGAATCCGTGATACCGCGGCATCAGGCGTCGGTGGCTGACCCAACCGTAGCAAAGGCTGCTGTTCACAGGCGCTCCCCGAACCGTTCGGCGACGCCCAAAGCGCTGACCACGCCATCCTCATGGAAGCCGTTGGCCCAGTAAGCGCCGCAGAAGTAGCTGTGCTGGTTTCCCTGTAGTTCACCCTGACGTGCCTGGGCCGCCATGGCGGCAAGGCTGTATTGCGGATGTGCGTAATCGAAGCGTGCCAAAACCTGCGACGGGTCCACACAATCGCCCTGATTGAGGCTTACGCAGAAGGTCACCGGTGCGTCGAGGCCTTGCAGAATATTCATGTTATAGGTCACGGCGGCCGGCGCGTGTGCCGGGCCGCCGAGACGATAGTTCCAGCTGGCCCAAGCCTTGCGCCGATTGGGCAACAGGCGCGTGTCGGTGTGCAGCAATACTTCGTTGGCGGCATAGGTCAGGGCTCCGAGCACCTCATGCTCGGTGGTCGTCGGTTTCTCCAGCAGCGCCAGAGCCTGGTCGCTATGGCAGGCGAACACGACTTTGTCGAAGCGTTCCTGGCCCGCGGCGCTGGTGATCACCACCCCGGTATCATCCCGGCGGACGCCCATCACCGGGCAATTGAGGCGAATGCGCTCGCTGAAGGTCCAGCACAACGGCTTCACATAACTGCGCGAGCCACCCTCGATCACCCGCCACTGCGGCCGCTGGCTGATCGAGAGCAGGCCGTGGTTGCGAAAGAAACGCACGAAAAAGTGCAGCGGAAAACGCAGCATATCGGCCCTTGATACCGACCAGATGGCCGATCCCATGGGGACGATATAGTGATGGATGAAACGCTGCCCGTAGCCTCGCATGCTCAGGTAGTCGCCAAGGCTTATGCTTTGGTCAATGCGGTGGTCGTCAAGGTCTGTTACCGCCTGGCGGTTGAAGCGCACGATATCGCGCAGCATCCCCCAGAAGCCCGGCGACAGCAGATTGCTGCGCTGTGCGAAAAGGGTGTCCAGATTATTGCCGTTGTACTCCAGGCCGCTGTCCGGATCGTTCACGGAAAAGCTCATCTCGGTGGGGCGCGAGACGACTCCCAGGCGATCGAGCAAGCGAATGAAGTTGGGGTAGGTCCAGTCGTTGAAAACGATGAAGCCGGTGTCCACGGCATAGCGCTGGCCCTGCCAATCAATGTCGACAGTATGGGTATGACCGCCAATCCAGTCAGCCGCTTCGAACACGGTCACCTCATTGCTACGCGACAACAGATAGGCACAGGTCAGCCCAGAAATCCCGCTGCCGATAATGGCGATACGCATATGACGCTATTCCTGTTCGGTTCGCGCCAGTCGACGGCCCAGGGCCAGGCGCCAACGCGCCGGCAGGGCGCCAAGCAAGCGCAGGACGAGAGTGAAGAGGCGTGGAAAGTTGATCTCCAGCGGTCGTCGCGTCAGGCGCGCGACGACATGCCGCGCAGCGCGGTCGGCCGTCCAGAGTTGTGGCATGGCAAAGGTATTGCGCCGAGTCAGGGGGGTGTCGATGAACCCCGGGCTGACCAGCGTTACATCAATGCCTTCGGCGTGTAGATCCAGGCGCAGGGATTCAACGAGATAACGCAGGGCCGCTTTGGACGCGCCATAGGCTCCGGCCCGCGGCAGCGCCAGCCAGGTCACCGAGCTGCCGATCACTACCAGATGGGGTCGGTGCCCGCGGCGCAGCAGTGGCAGTGCCGCCTGCAAACAGTAGCTGACCGCCAACAGGTTGGTACGCATCACGCGCTCGACTGACTCGGCCTCGAACTTGCCCGGCACCAGGTATTCGCAGGTGCCGGCGTTCAGAATTACCAGGTCCAGTGCGCCCCACGCCTGCTCGATGTTGTCGCAAATGGCCGAAACTTGACGCGGGTCAGTCACATCGCCGGTAGCGAGCAAGGCCCCTGGGTAGCGCAGCACGAGCGGCATCAGTGCTTCCGCCCGCCGCCCACCCAAGGCCACCGAATGGCCTTGCTCCAGAAGCCGTTCAGCCAGGGCGGCACCAAGGCCGCTGCTGGCCCCTGTCAGCCAGCAGCGACTCATGCAAGCCTCCCTTTGATCCAGCCGATCACTGCGCCAAGTACGGGAACGTGCTCGTAGATCAGGGCACCGGCATCGAAATAGTCGTGGTGCAGGTAGACATGCGTTGCCCAGCGCAGGTGGCTGCAGCCTTGCAGACTGATCGGCTGGCCACGGGACAGGCGCGGATGACGGAAGTGCAGGTTCCAGCGCAGATAACCTTGACCGGGGGCGGTTTCATCCACGTCCAGGAGTTCGTAGCGGATATCCTCGACGTTGCTGTACAGGTTTTCAAAATAGCTACGCAGTGCCGGCAGGCCATTGAGTTGGTGCAACGGATCACGAAATTGAACGTCGTTGCTGTACAGCTCGCCCAGTTTATCCAGGCAATCAACGTTCAGCGTTGTGAACGTGTCAGCGAAATGGCGGAGATATGCAGACATGGCCGGCTCCAGGCAAAATTGTACAAGTTGAGAAAACTGTACAGGTTTACCTGAAGCCTACGGGGAAAATTGTACAAGTCAATATTCTTGTACACTTTTTGTATCGGTCGTTGCGTTACTCGTCTTGACCGCCAAGCCTTGCCAGTTGACGGCGAAGATCAGCCACTTCGGTCTCAAGCGACTGGACTCTTTCCAGAGCGGCAATCTTTTCGCTGACGTCGTGCTGTATGCCAATGTAGTAGGTCAACTGATCGGCATCGTTGTACACGGGAGTGATAGACAACTCGTTCCAGAACAGGCTGCCATCCTTACGATAGTTGCGCAGCACCTGACGGCAGGGCTGACCGAGGCGGATGGCGTCGCGGATTGCGTTGAGGCTGGCCTGGTCATGATCGGCTCCCTGCAGGAACCGGCAATCCTGATAGAGTATTTCGTCGGCACTGTAGCCGGTCAGGCGCTCGAAGGCAGGGTTGGCATAGATGAGAATGCTGTCACTGCCTTCCTGCTCGGCCACGACGATGCCGTCATTGGAGGCTTCGACCATAAGTTGCAGGAGTTTGGCGTCAATCATGGTCCGGGCTCGCTGTAGTTCGAGGATTTGCCTCACAGCGTAGTCGTCAGCGACAGCCATGCCTAGATGGCAAGACGCAGGAACCCGGACCGCGATTGGCTGGTTAAATAGCGCCATGCCTGGTTTAGAATGGCGACACACTCAGGATGTAACGACTTTCAATGACCGAGCCCCTCGAATCCGCCTCCGACGACGCCTTGCTCCCCATGCGCGAAGTCGCCAGCCTGACTGGCGTCAACCCGATCACCCTGCGGGCATGGGAGCGTCGCCACGGATTGATCCGACCTGTTCGCACGGTAGGTGGGCATCGCCTGTATTCGCAGCAAGATATCGAACATATACGCAGCATCATGCTCTGGACCAGCCGAGGTCTGCCAATCAGCAAGATTGGCGCTTTGCTCAACCGGCAGCAGAACACGCCGGAGCTCGCTGTCACAGACGCGGCCGAAGCCCCTCTGCTCCAATGGCAACAGGCAATTCATCGTGCCACGCAGGCTTTTGATGGCGCCGAGCTGGAGCGCCTTCACGGGCAACTGTTCACGATCTACCCGAAGGCTACGGTACTGGCGGCTGTTCTGCTGCCGGTCTGGCGCAGCCTGGCAGTTGGCGATGCTTTCGGTCGACGCAGTCAGTGGCTGTTCCTGGACGCTTTCTTTCGTGCGCGGTTGTTATTGCGACTGCAGATGAACCCGGGCAACGGTGCTTGCGTGCTGCTGGCAGATGGCTCTGGCCATGCACACGAACTGGAGCTGTTGTGCGCCGGTTTGTTGATGAGCAATGACCAGCTGCGCATTGAAGTGCTGGGCCCGGGCCAGCCCCTGGAAGAACTGCCATTGCTGTGTACAGCGATTCAGCCCGCCGCGCTGGTGCTGTTGGTCCAGACGCCACTGCAGGCCGATGCACACAAGCGACTGCGTGCCCTTCAAATGGGCGTTACGTGCCCATTGGCCTTGGTCGGCGACGCAGCTGCCGCTTCGTCGTCAGGGCTTCGTGGTTCTTCAATTGCCGTATTGGGCAACGACGAAGCGAGTATTTTGCCCAGGCTGGAAGCCTTGGTAAGGGGAACGCTGCAAATATGAATTTGGCGTTTCAGCTAAGCAGGTTTATCTGAAACGGCATTACTGATTCCGTCCAGCTCCTGCCACGGGTTGGATAGAGAACCCTTCCTGGGACACTGGGAAATGTGAGGAAACTCGAGTGTTCTGTCTGACTCGGATTGCTCTGCCTTGCAGTTCCTGCAGACGACCTTTGTTTGCGAAAGAATCCAGTTTCCATGCCATGCAAGGAGTTTTTCAGAGGGTGACATGGTCATGAAACCTCTACAAATACTGTACAGATTTTTCTGTATTGTAGAGGTTTTTTGTCCGTTTCCAATCGACTTTGTGAGCAGCTCCACACAAATAGATGAGGATTTTCGGTGGTCACTCACGCGGTGCCCACCGAAAATCTGCACTCTATTCTGCTGATGACAGCGGCGGGGTTCGAGGCGGGATCATTCGTTTCGACCCGCTGGCTTCGAATGCCGAGGCAAAACGCAACAGTGCCGAATCGTCATAGGCTCGGCCGGCAAACGTCAGGCCTACTGGCATGCCGATATCCGCCATGATGCCCATCGGCACGGTGACTGTCGGCACACCCAGATGCCGGATGGCCAGGTTGCCATTGGCCACCCATACGCCGTTACTCCAGGCGATGTCGGCAGAGGCCGGGTTGACATCGGCGTCCGCCGGGCCAACATCCGCGACGGTGGGAAACAGCACTGCGTCCAGGCCCAGCCGATCCATCCAGTCTTCCAGATCGAGTTTGCGCGTCTGCTCGAGCCCACGCAGTCCATCGGGGACGGTACTGATCTGGTCCCACGGGGTGATACCACGCTCGGCCATCTTCACGTATTCGTCCATGCCGGCAGCGAGGTCGCCCTCACGGTTGGGCAATGTTCCCGGGTCATGGGGGAAAATCTTCGGTCCATCGACATCGACCAGTCGATTCAGCTTCGGATCGCCATTGGCTTGCAGGAAATCATCGAAAGCCCACGCAGTGAGATCCCACAATTCATGGTGCAGGAACTCCTTGGAGACGATGCCGCGATTGAACACCGTCGGCGCACCGGGACGGTCACCTTCGCAATTGGACACCAGCGGAAAATCGACTTCGATGACCTCGGCGCCAGCGGCTTCAAGAGCCTTGCGCGCCTGTTGCCAAAGACCGATCACCGACTCGCGGGTATTGATACGTTGGCCGGTCGGGCCACCGATCCCGGGTGCTTCGCTGGTGCCTGCTTCCGGATCGGCATTGATGTACATGCGCGGCACGCCGAGGCGCTTGCCGGCGAGCGCATCGGGTTGCGCGGCAAGTTCAAGATAGGAGGCAGGACGTACCGAAGCGACACTCGGAATCGGCACCCAGGGTTGCATGCGCCACAGGTCGCCACGGGTGTCAGGGTCGTCCGCCACGACCACGTCGAGCACTTCCAGCAGGTCGGCCATGGTCCTGGCAAACGGTACGACAACGTCCATGGTCGGTGTCAGTGGCCAGTTGCCGCGCACCGAGATCACACCACGCGACGGCGTATAAGCGCACAAGCCGTTGTTCGAAGCCGGGCCACGACCGCTTGACCAGGTTTCCTCGGCCAAACCGAACGCCGCGAAGCTGGCGGCCGTGGCTGTGCCGGCACCGTTCGACGAACCGGAGGCGAACGGGGCGGTGAGGAAGTCGGCGTTGTACGGGCTCTCGGCACGGCCATAGACCCCGCGCTGCATTCCGCCGTTGGCCATGGGCGGCATATTGGTCTTGCCCAGGCAAATCGCACCGGCGGCGCGCAGTCGTTCGACGGTGAACGCATCGCGATAGGCAATCAGATCCTTGAACGCTGGGCTGCCCGAAGCAGCCGTCAGGCCCTTGACCAGGTAACTGTCCTTCGCCGTATAAGGAATGCCATCGAGTGGCCCCAGCGTCTCGCCCCTGGCCCGACGGGCATCGGCAGCTTGCGCTTCCTTGAGCGCGTCCGGGTTGCGCACCACCACGGCATTGAGCGCGGTGTCGGTGTCGGCGCCGTCATACGCATCGATCCGGGCGAGGTAGGCCTGGACCAGTTCGACCGACGTGGTCTGGCCGGATTCGAGCGCAGCGCGCAATTGGGCAATGGAAACTTCGGTGACTTCAATCATGCGGTTACCACCGGCTCTCTCAAATATGAATTTCTTGACGGATCTGCTTGCGCAGCGTTGCGCGACGCAATCCGGTTTTCAACCTTAAGCCGCGTATTTTGCACTAAGCCGGGGCAGGGCGCCGCCATTGCCCCTCCATACGGACACGGATAATGGCCATTTCGATCCCCTTTTGGCCGATCGCACGCTGTGAACGGTCCAGGCTGTCAGCAAGAATCGGTGGCAGGCGGCCGAAGCAGCCGTGTACACAGCTTCCATAACCATAATCTTTTGCTTCCTTTGCTCCAGGCCACGTTCAAGGCCACTGCCGTTACCGATTATAAAAACCAAACGAGCTGACATTGGGGAACTGATCCATGGACATTATGAAACGCATTCTGGGCGCCACTGTTTGTGGGCTGACGTTGCTTGCCAGCGCGGTGCAAGCCGAGCAGCGCGAACTGCGGGTGTACAACTGGGCGGACTATATCCTGCCGTCCGTGCCCAAGGACTTTGCCGCCAAAACCGGGATCAAAGTGACCTGGGACACCTTCGACACCAACGAGTCACTGGAAGCCAAACTGCTGACCGGTAACTCCGGATACGACCTGGTGGTGCCGTCGAACCAGTTCATCGAAACCCAGATCAAGGCCGGCGTATTCCAGAAGCTCGACAAGTCCAAACTGCCAAACTGGAAGCACCAGGATCCGGCACTGCTCAAACTGCTCGACAAGAACGATCCCGGCAATCAATACGGCGTGCCTTACATGTACGGCACCGTGTTGATCGGATTCAACCCGGCCAAGGTCAAGGCCGCGCTGGGCGAAAATGCCCCGGTAGACAGTTGGGACCTGGTGTTCAAACCCGAGAACATGGAGAAATTGAAGTCCTGCGGCGTCGCCATGCTCGACTCGCCTTCGGAGATCCTGCCGCTGGCCCTGCATTATCTGGGACTGGACCCGAACAGCCAGAACCCGGACGATTACGAAAAGGCCAAGGCCTTGATGCTGAAGATTCGGCCTTACGTCACCTACTTCAACTCGGCCAAATACATGACCGACATCGCCAACGGTGATATCTGCGTGGCCATTGGTTACTCCGGCAGCTTCTACCAGTTTGGCAATCGCGCCAAAGAAGCCGGCAACGGTGTGGTGGTCGACTGGCGTTTGCCGAAGGAGGGGGCGCCGATCTGGTTCGACACGTTTGCCATTCCAAAAAGCGCGAAAAACGTCGAAGAGGCCCACGAGTTCCTCAACACGCTGCTGGACCCGAACGTCATCGCGCCGATCAGCGACTTCCTCGGTTACCCGAATGCCAACAAGGATTCGCTGGCGCTGATCAATAAGGAAATCACCGGCAATCCGAACCTGACACCGACCAGCGAGGCACTGAAAACCCTGTACGTCGTGCAGCCGCTGCCGCAGAAACTCGAACGGGTACGGACGCGGGTGTGGACGGCGATCAAGTCGGATAAATAAGCCCGGACCACACCTATCCCTGTGGGAGCGAGCCTGCTCCGGGCGGCGACCCGATGATGAGACCTGCCAGTCAACGATAACGTTGAATGACAGCTCGCTCCCATAGGCTGTGACTTCAGCCGCGCTGCGCGACAGGCTGTTCAGGCTGCGACGCGCGCTGGCCCTTGCGATAAGTCAGCAACACAATCCCGGTGACAACGATCACACCACCCACCACTTGCCCGGCACTGAGCATCTGGTCCAACACCACCCAGCCCATCAACAGCGTGGCCAACGGCTCGATGTTCATCACCGGAGCGTTGCGCGGCATGTCCAGGCGCGGCACGCAAATGAACAGCACGATAAATCCGGTGCCGTACAGTACAACCAGTGTCGCCAGCGCCAGCCACCCGGTGCTGGTGGCCGGAAGGTTCAAGCCACCAGGCAGGGCGCCGCTCATACCGGCCAGATTGATACTGCTGAACACGATGAAAATTGTCAGCAGGCTGCGCACCGATCCACGAACCTCGGCCAACTTGTGGTCGGTGATCCACAACGCACAGGCAAACACGCTGGCCGCGCAAAAGGCCAGGGTCACGCCCAGCCACCATTGCGGGCCGACACTGGCGTTGTCCGCGAGGCGACCGGGGACATCCAGCACAAATACCAGGCCCAGCAAAATCAGGCCCATCAGCGCGGCGGTGCGTGCGGTCGGACGCGGACCTCCCAACGCCCAGGTGAGCAGCGCCAGCAGAATGGGAAAGACATTGGCCACCAACAGTGCCAACGCCACCGGCACCCGTGCGACCGCGGAATACAGGCAAAGGCTTTGGGTGGCGATCAGCAAGCCCAACAGCAATTGCCAACGCCAGGCACCCGCCGGCAGGCGCAGCGTCTGGCGTTGCCAAATGACCAAAGCGGCCAATACCAACAACGTCCCGCCCGAGCGCATCAGAATCGCCAACAACACACCCGCGCCGTCATCGAAGGCAACCCGCGCCGCCACATGGTTGCCCGCAAATGCACAGCCCATGCACAGTAAAATCAGCACGGCGAGATGGCGAGGGAAGGGCGCAGGCGCTTCTTGGCGGAAGGTTGGTTGGGTCATGGCAGTGTCTCGAATTGAGTGCGCTCTCAAAAGAAATGAGGCGCGAATATTTATTATGTTGTCGTACAACCAAAGGGGTTTGTAACGCATTTGGCTTGCATGAACAAGGTTGAAGGCTTTGGAGAAGGGAGTTTAGCGCCTATTGATTGCAAAAAATGAGTCAAGAGATCGTATGACTTGAAATGGATTGTCCTTCCAGTCGATACAGTTCCTGTTGTACAAAATCGGCAAACAGCTTGATCCGGATCGGTGTCAGTACACCAAACGCATGCAGGGAATGGATGGCCAGCGACGGCAACCGATGGCCGGGCATGATCTGCATCAACTCACCGCGATCGAGCTCTTGCTGGACCGTGCATTTCATCAAATACGCAACGCCCAGGTTTCCCAATGCGGCGGCACGCAAGCCGAATCCCGAGTCCAGACCTATTCGGCCACGGGGCACCAACGTTTCACCGTTTTCAAAAATGATGGGCAGGGTTCGACCATTGAGTTGATAGCGCACGAAGGGCACAGCGCGCAGTTCTTCGAGGGTGTGCGGGGTTCCCCATTCGTCGAGGAACTTCGGTGAGGCCACCAACGCCATGTCGAGTTGGGCGAGGGTACGGCTTTTCAGATCGCTGTCAGACAGGTTGCCGGCGCGGAAAATCACGTCATAACCTTCACGAATCACATCGACATGGTGGTCGAGCAACGTCAGGTCCAGTTCCACCTCCGGGTGCTCGGCGAGAAACACCGAGCTGATCCTCGGCATCAGCAATCGTCCGAGGTCACTCGGCATGCTGACCCGCAAATGACCGCGCGCACCCCCGGTGTGGCGCAACGCATCGGCGCAGTCATCGATGGCCTGCAACAACGGCGCGACACGCTCGAAAAATGCCTGCCCCTCGGGCGTAAGGCTGAGCATCCGCGTGGAGCGGCGAAACAGCTTGGCATTCAGTTCGGATTCCAGTCGGGCGATGCTTTTGGAAATGGCCGACGGCGTGGTCCCGGCGTTGCGTGCGGCAGCACTGAAAGAACCGGCTTCCACCGCGCGGACAAAGGCAATCAGGCTGGCCGACTGGTTCAACAAGCTGGGCATCTTGTGACTCCGAAGCACAACTGATGTGCCTTTTTCTGGACTGGTTGGCGCTGGGGCGAGCGACATAATACTGCGCTCCTTCAACAATCGGAGTCAGTAGATGCAACGTCTTCAAGGAAAGGTCGCAGTGATCACCGGCGGCAACAGCGGCATAGGCCTGGCGTCGGCGTGCCTGTTCGCCAAAGAGGGCGCGCAGGTGATTATCACCGCACGTCGACAAGAAGTGCTGGACGAAGCCGTGCGCCACATCGGTCACGGCGCCTTTGGCATCAAGGGCGATGTCGCCAGCCTCGAGCACCATGCCGAGGTCGCCGAGCAAGTCCGGGTGCGCTTCGGTGCGCTGGATATCTACATGGCCAACGCCGGGGTCATCACCCTGACGCCATCGCAGCAGGTCACTCCAGCGGAGTTCGACGCGCAATTCAATATCAACACCCGAGGCGTGTTCTTTGGTGTGCAGTCGATCGTGCCGCTGATGCGCGACGCTGGCAGCATCATCTTGACCAGTTCCCTGGCGGCTACGAAAGTGCTCGAAGGGCATGCGGTGTATGCCGGTTCCAAAGCAGCTATCGGCGCTTTTGCGCGCAGCTGGGCGCTGGAGCTGCGGGCGCGGCGCATACGCGTCAATGTGCTCAGCCCGGGGCCGGTCGATACTGCGATCATCGGCAAGCTGGGCGTTTCAGAAGAAGCCCGCCCCGGCTTCGAGCAAATGATGGCGGCCATGATTCCCGCCGGTCGACTGGGGGAGGCCGACGAGCTCGCACAAGCGGCGCTGTACCTGGCCTGCAGCGACAGTTCGTTCGTCAACGGCATCCAATTGCATGTCGACGGCGGCATGTCGCTGGTCTGATAACCGCCTCAGAACGTGCAAACCGCATCGGTAAACACCACCCGGCCGAACTGCGCGTTGGCGTCCAGCGGGGTGATGGCCAACAGTTGATCCAAGCGGATTTCCTGTTGGCCGTCAGCCGTTTCAAGCTCGAGGAATTCTTCCTTGTCGGCGGACGTTCGCGTAGTCAGCGCCTTCGCTTCCAGGCGGGCGCCATCCTTCAACTCGATGTCCAGTCGGTAACCGCGCATGCAGGCGATTTCCAGATAGTCGTACAGGTCGCAGTTCATGGGCTGGTAGGTGTTCATTTCGTTACTCCTGGCAACCTTGCAGTTTGAGGATGAAGTAACCCTGCTTGCCGATCGCCGCTGCCACTTCGGGATGGGTCGGTTCGACGTGACAGAACTGGCAGCGGTCCTGGGCGATATCTTCGTCCTGTATGCCCTGTTCATCAAGGAAGCGGCGGGCATAGGTTTTCGCCAGTTCGGCGTCGTTACGCTCGATCAGCACATCGAAGTGCAGGTAGCGGCCATCTTTGGTGCGCACGTGGGTATCGAATACGTTCACGCTCATTATTTGCTCTCCTTGAGTTTCCAGGTGCCGGGCAACGACAGGTCACCCGAGGCAATGTCATAGACGCTGCTGACGCACAGCAATGGGTTGTGCAGGTCGGCATTGACTTTCAGTGCAGCGGTGACGCCGTCGTAGTTGAAACTTTCGGGGAAGCCGACTGCCGCCAACGGCACATGGATTTTCGCGGCGTTTTTCTCGACGCTCAGGTCGTAGCCGGGGGAGTCGATGTAGATCGGAGCGCCAGGCCAGGTGGCCGGTAACTTCGGTTTGGCATCCTTGGGAATGTCGCGGACTTTCAAACCGCCAGGCCCACAACTTTCGTCTTTGCTCAGCACCACCCAGTGCGAGTGCCAGAGGCCGCCGTCGTTATCCTTTTTGCCGTCCTTGTTTTCGTCCAGCTGCGGGGTGTCATCGAAATCCGGGTGAGAGGTCAGCGCCAGGGCCAGGATCCCGGACTTCGCTTCAAAGCCGACAACGGAACTGTCGAGGCTGGTAGGCCAGACATAACTGAACACCTCGGCCCCGGCAAACGAACCCTTGGCGGTTGGCACGCGACTGCCGGCCTGGCCATCGACCAATTGTTCGAACACCAGATTGCTGCCTTCCTTGAAAACCCGGGTATTGACCAGATCGAACGCGGCATCGGCTTTGCCTTTGTCGCTTTGGATGCCTTGTTTGTCATGGGCCACAGCCTGTGTCGCCAGCAGCGTGCCAAGGGTGAGTGCCAGAGCGGTTTTCATGTATGCCTCCGTTTGGAAGTAAATTAGGTTTCGAATCGACACCACAAATCCTACGACAAGCCGATATTTTGTCAATAAGGTTTTTATCCGATACTATTTATCAACGCTTTTGATCAGGAATGTCCTCGTGCTTTTTGATTTGCTGGAAAGGTTGTCGAGCCTGACTCGGGTCTGGTTTCGTGAGCACCCGCTGCTGACGGACCTGCAGCCGATCCAGCTCAGCGCCTTGATGTACCTCGGCCGATGCAATCGTTACTCCGACACGCCGCTGGCGGTGACCGAATATCTGGGACTGACCAAAGGCACGGTGTCGCAATCGCTCAAGGCTCTGGAAGGCAAAGGACTGCTGACCAAACAGCCAGATGCCCGGGACAAACGCAGCGTGCACCTGAAACTGACGGCTCCGGCACAGGCGTTGCTGGACGCCGTGGTGCCACCGGATTTTCTGGTCAATGCCGCCCAGCGCATGGGTGCGCGGGCAGTGGATCTGGAAGGCTTGCTGCTGGAGCTGTTGCGCAACATCCAGCAAGGTGAAAATGTCCCGAGTTTCGGGCTGTGCCGAACCTGCCGTTTTCATCAGGCAGTGGCGGGTGGAGCGTTTTGCGGACTGACTCAGGAACCACTGGAATTCACAGAAGTCGATCTGATTTGCCGCGAGCATCAAATTCGCGATCCGGCATGAGGCGCCATCGTCTGAGATAGACTCAACAGCGACTAGCCGACAATGGAGTGAACCCCATGGCACGACTGCGATGGACTCGCTGATCACCGCCGCCGCCCAGGCGCTGGCAGCGGGGGATCCGCTGGGCGCGCTGGACCGGGTCGCGTTGCGTGACGATGCACCGGCGCTGGCGTTGCGCGCAATCGCCATGGCGCAACTGGGTGATCTGGTACGGGCCAAAGCACTGGTGCGCCGGGCAATACGGGCGTTCGGGCCAAAGGAAGCGCTCGCCCGGGCGCGTTGCATCGTCGCCGAAGCCGAGATCGCATTGGCGTCGCGGGACCTCGGCTGGCCAGTGAAGGCCCTCGATGCGGCGCGGGTCACGCTGCAAGCTCACGGTGACAGGGTGAACGCGGCCCATGCGCGCTACCTGCACATCCGCCGCCTGTTGCTGATCGGCCAATTGGATGACGCCCAGGACAACCTCGCGCAACTTGACCCTTCGACATTGCCACCCGCTTTGCACGCCACCCATGAGCTCGTGGCGGCGGGCATCGCCATGCGTCACTTGCGCTCACAAGCTGCGCGTGCGGCGTTGGCCCGGGCCAAGTTCGCCGCGCAGCAATCCGACATTCCCGCGTTGATAGCAGAGGTCGACAGCGCGCTGCGCTTGCTCGACAGTCCCGCCGCACACTTGATCAGTAATGGTCAGGCGCGACCCTTGTTGCTCGATGACGTCGAAGCATTGCTGGCCTCGACATCGCTGGTGGTCGATGCCTGCCGGTACGTCGTGCGCGGTGCGGGCATGTCGGTGTCCCTGTCGAAGCGTCCGGTGCTGTTCAACCTCGTACGGACATTGGCCGAAGCCTGGCCGGAAGATGTTGCGCGGGAAACGCTCATCACCCGGGCCTTTCGCCTGAAGCTCAGCGATGAATCCCATCGAGCCCGGCTAAGGGTCGAAATCGGCCGCTTGCGTGCAGCGCTCAAACCCTTGGCCAACGTGGTCGCCACCAAGCGCGGGTTTGCATTGATCACCCAGGTTTCACCTGACGTAGTGCTGCTTACGCCACCGGTCGAAGAAAAACACGCAGCAGTATTTGCACTGCTCGCCGACGGCGAAGCGTGGTCGAGTTCAGCACTTGCCCTGGCGCTGGGCAACAGCCAGCGCAGCGTGCAACGGGTTCTCGAAACACTGGCAGCACAGGGCAAGGTTCAGTCGTTCGGGCATGGGCGCGGGCGGCGCTGGATGACGCCACCAGTGCCCGGTTTCGCGACGACCTTGTTACTCCCGGTTCCGCTGGCCGGTGGCTAGGATGAACGCCACCAAACCCTTTCGAGGAACACCGAAATGAAACAGTCAGCCGCAGAAATCATTCGTGAATACGGACCTTTTGAAGGTGTAGACGATGTACATGGCGTGACCTGGGATGGTCAGCAGGTGTGGTTTGCCACTACCGGTAAACTCATCGCACTCGACCCTTCGAGCGGCGCAACGGTGCGTTCGCTGGATGTCGCCGCCCACGCCGGCACCGCATTCGATGGCAAGCATTTATTCCAGATCGCCGAAGACCGCATCCAGAAAATCGACCCGCAAACCGGTCGAGTGCTCTCCACCATCCCGGCCCCCGGTGGTGGTAACGACTCCGGGATGACCTGGGCGGAAGGCTCGCTGTGGGTGGGGCAATACCGCGAGCGCAAAATCCACCAGATCGACCCCGAGAACGGCAAGATCCTGCGCACCCTCGAATCCAACCGCTTTGTCACGGGCGTGACCTTCGTTGAAGACGCGCTGTGGCATGGCACATGGGAAGCCGAAGAAAGCGAACTGCGGCACATCGACACGAACACGGGCGAAGTGCTTGAGAGCCTGAAGATGCCGGAGGGCGTAGGCGTGTCCGGTCTTGAGTACGACGGCAGTGAACGGTTTTTCTGCGGTGGCGGCAGCAGCGGGCGGGTGAGGGCGGTTCGTCGTCCTTGATGAATCCCGGCGTTAAATTGTTTGTGGATGTCGGTCCGCTGACTCATACGAATCCAGCGTTGCGGTGACGATCGACATCCACTGCGCCAACTCTCTGCTTTTGAATCAGCCCAGCACCTTACAAATCCCACCGTCTTCAGACCTTTCCTACTTCTCGCGCTTTCTTCCTGCAATCGATAAAGACGTTTCTCGCTGATGCATCGGAAGACACCGGTTTTAGCCCTGCGGCTCATTCGGTTAATGTTCTAAAAGGGGACAGATTTATTTCTCTCCTTTGCTACGCTGAAAACCTCCATGGAAGGAGAAGTGAAAAATGCCCAGAATGGGACGCCTCGTATTACCCAACTATCCGCACCACGTTGTGCAACGCGGTCATAATCGCCAGGTGGTATTTGCCGTCGCCGAGGATTATCAGCGCTACCTGACGGATTTAC
>NZ_RCOB01000065.1:0-713 GCF_004307665.1 Pseudomonas sp. Sample_16 | reverse complement strand
GCCAATTCAACCTGGTGACCTATCGTGATTCGGTGGAAGGCGACGTGCACATGGCGCTCACTCTGGGCAACGTTTGCGCAGAAGAGCCGACCCTGGTTCGGGTGCACAACATGGACCCGCTGCGCGACCTGTTGATGGTCAAGCAACCAGGGCGCTGGAGCCTGCGCGCCGCCATGGCTGCGGTTGCCGAGGCCGGCAGTGGCGTGGTGTTGTTGCTCGGTCACCCGCTCGATGGCGACGTGTTGCTGGCGCATATCCGCGAAACCGCCGACCACGCCACCCCGAAAAAACCGACCACCTACAGCATTGTCGGTGCCGGTTCGCAGATTCTGCGAGACCTGGGCGTGCGCAAAATGCGCTTGATGAGCGCACCGATGAAATTTAATGCGATATCCGGTTTCGATCTGGAAGTTGTAGAATACGTGCCCTCCGAATAAGACGCCGGTTTTTGGCCTCGTTGTTCGCTCAAGGCATATTTGATTTATTGTGGCGAGGGAGCTTGCTCCCGCCTGGGTGCGCAGCACCCACAATAGGGGCCGCTTCGCAGCCCAGCGGGAGCAAGCTCCCTCGCCACATAGATGTGCAAGTGAACACCGATGTGCGATTTCCGGCGCTGTATTCGCGGTTCAAATATCACTGAGGGATGCGTACGAGACGTGTCCCGGCTCTTTAAGAGATCTAACGAATGACCCTGAAGACCATCGAAGGTACCT
>NZ_RCOB01000128.1:0-47221 GCF_004307665.1 Pseudomonas sp. Sample_16 | reverse complement strand
TGGTGAACCAGGATCAGAAGATCGCCGGCAACGACATCAAGCTGGGTATCCCGACTAAGATCCCGAGCGGCTCGGGTAACAAGGTTAAGCCGACAAGCCCTTTGCCTCAGGAGACACCACCGGTCGTAACAAAGACTCCTGTAGTAACGCCCAAGACCTATCCAAAAGGCATTGCGTGGGAAATTGATATGTCTCCCCCAAAACCACCCAAAACCTATCCAAAAGGTATTGCGTGGGAGATTGATATGAGCCCGCCTAAGCTGGAGGTCGTGGGGACGAAGATGAAACTTAACCCTCAACCAGTGAAGCCAACTGTAAAACCAGTAGTGAAGCCTGTGAAACCTGTGACACCGATAGATCTGGACGTCGTGGATTCGACGATCAAGCCGCCGGCTGTGCCAGCGAAGCCTGGTCCAAGCAGAGGTCGTAACTTTGACTCGGTAGAATTTAACGAAGTTAAAAAGGCGATGAGTGCCGTCAACGTCAACGATAAAGCGGGATTGGCTAAACTCCAGAAAAATCCAATCAAGATTAATCTAGACAATAAAGGTTATCTGGATGCCAATGGCAAGCCAAGGGCGCCAATCGTCATTAGCAAACCGAGCGATATGGAAAAATTGCATGGCCAGGTGATTTACACCGGTGCACGGAATAAAGGGCTCGAACTGCCGAAAGGCGTGGGTGAGTCGACAAAACTTTATCTGGACGTTAAAAAAGAAAACGGCAAATACTCTGTGAAATATCAATCGAAGCCGCCGTCGGGTCCGGTAGCCAACAACGACGCTCCGACTTTTAAAGCTTCACCAGCACCGAAATCCACGTATAAGACACCGGTGTTCGGATCTAACGCAAGTGGCAGCGCCGCCAAGCCGGGGACAGTAACAGCTAAGAATAACATTCAGGCTAAGCCTGCGAAAACCACTCCAAAGCGGACAGCGAAAGTGGCACCGTTGGCGGACAATAGTGGTTCTACACAGGCACCGCAGCCGTCTAAGGCGACGAATCCGAAGCGGACCGCTAAGGTAGCGCCGATGCCGGACAATAGCGTTGCGTCGCCGCATGATTCGGCTTCTATTGCAAAGAATGGCGGGATGAAAAATCACCCATCCAAGGGGGTATTTGATGATTTTGACGGAAAGTCAACAACCGGGGGCGTTCCCAAAAACTTTGTAGAAGCGGCACGTCAAGATACGGGGGAGCTCAATGGATTGACTTCCCAGAAAGCAACTATGTTATAAAACGTGAGGTAGCAGCTGGTCCGGTGTTTATACTAAACAAAAAATCTGCTGACTCTCCAGCAGAATCAGTGACAACACATACGGATCTATCTACAGCATCAAAAACAGACACATCCTAGATTCATTAGTGATGTGACAGCTTATTGATAAGCACCATTGCACGCGACAACTAGCGCGGTGAGTCTGTGGGGAGCTCACAGATTCGCCGCGTTTTAATTGGAATTTTAGTGCGCCATGTGCTTGCCTAATGCACAAGTGCGTACCGCACGGCTTTTCGTAACTTGCACTAGGATTTGTTATGCTCGACTATATTGCTTTAGGGTTGTTATGTTTTGTTGGCATAGTGTTGTTTTATGGGATAATCGTATTGCACGACATCCCCTACGACATTGCCAAACATCGTAATCACCCTCATCAAGATGCCATTCATGCTACCGGCTGGGTTAGCCTCTTCACCTTGCATGTGCTTTGGCCGTTTTTATGGATTTGGGCCACTCTCTACAGAGAGGATCGTGGGTGGGGTTTCAGTAATAATGCCTCCTTACAAAACCATGTTTTGAATTTAGAGCTTCAAGTCAACGCTCTCCATCAACGGCTTGCTCAACTTGAGGAGGTTTCACAACTGGAGACCACTCCAGCCGCTGTCAATTCGACCATGAGTGATTAACATGGATCTGCTGCTCGTTCTTATTTATTCGGCCTTTTGCGTGGCCGTGTTCAAGATTTTTCGCATTCCGCTGACCAAATGGACAGTACCCACCGCCGTTTTAGGCGGTATCGTCCTCATCGGTAGTTTGATTTTCACCATGAACTATAACCACCCTTATTCGGAAGTGACGCGCTCGTATTATGTCTCCATTCCGATCGTGCCCGTGGTTACGGGTCAAGTCATCGAAGTCCCCGTCCAGACCAACCGACCGCTAAAAAAAGGCGATGTGCTGTTTCGCCTTGACCCTGTGCCGTTCGCAAATCGACTCAAATCAATCAAGGCTCAATTAGTTTCGGCGCAAAGCGATCTTTATCGCATTAAAGCAATGACCAAACACGGCTTTAGCAATGAGCACGAATTGGATACGGCTACAGCGCGCGTTGAAGATTTGAGCGCACAGCTTGATACGGCGCAATATGAACTGGACCATACGATTATTCGCGCCCCGGCCAATGGGTTTGTTACCCAAATGTCACTGCGTCCCGGAATGATCGCCACGCGTGTTCCATTACGACCGTTGATGGTATTTATACCGGATGAAGATTATTTCCTCACGGCCTGGATGCGCCAAAATAGCCTGTTACGCTTGACCGTAGGCAGCGATGCGGAAGTCGCCTTTGATGGTCTACCAGGTAAGGTCTTTCAAGGTAAGGTCAAAAATGTGCTGACCGTCATTGGCGAAGGTCAAGTCCAAGCATCAAGTACCTTGGTTAGTTCTCCCGGGGCTACCCCACCGGGTCGCGTCCCGGTGGTTATCGAAATTACCGACCCTGCGTTCACCTCCTATCGCAAACAAATGCCAGGGGGCGCTTACGGTCAGGCCGCTTTATACAGCGAGCATTTCCATCATGTCGCAGTGATGCGTAAGATTCTTCTGAGAATGGCCTCTTGGATGAATTATCTTTTTCCTTTCCATTGATCTTGGCAGTAGCCTGCTTGGCAGCATAATTGTAGGGGGCCAAAGCCGGCCTTGGTTTTGGTGACGTGCACAGGCAGGGGTGAGCTCACTACGCATAATCGGCGTACGCTGCGCAAACGCCCTGTAGGAATGTGGTGCCGTAATACCCCCTTTGGTTAGAAACTAGGGTTGGTGAACATAAGGTCGCTAGCGTCACTTAGGTATTTGGATAGCAATAGGTGAAGGATTTCCCTACAGGCAGGCTCTTCGTAAAAAGGCCTAATTAAAACACGTCAACGACTCAGCTGTCGGGCGTATCGGCAGCCCCGTGCTCGTTATCTGAGTCAGATCACTTTTTCGTGTAGTTTTGGCACCCCATTTCGAAGAGTCTAAATAAGCGCCGGACCCGGTGCGGTGGAGCCATGTGTTTATGACCAATGCGAATTGGCCGGCGAGCACGGGTGCACCACACGGAGTGAATTCACGCAAAGGGAGTGTGATTTGGCCAGAATATTGATTGCAGACGATCATGCCGTGGTTCGAATGGCGGTACGCCTGTTACTTGAAAAGGGTGGACATGAAGTAGTGGCAGAAGCGTCGTGCGGACTGGAGACGGTTAGGCTCGCACGCCAATTGACACCGGACCTGGTGATCCTAGACATAGACCTGCCAAGGCTAGACGGCTTTGGTGTATTGCAGCGGCTACGTTCCGAATCCGATCGCATGAAGGTCATCGTATTTTCGTGCCTGGATTTGGGGCGATACGCCATTCGGTGCTCCAGAGCCGGCGCACACGCATTTGTGTCCAAGGACGGTGATTTACCCGAGTTGTTGAGCGCCGTTCAGATTGTTCTCGCTGGATATACCCTTTTTCCAACCACAGATTTTTCTTCGGTTGATACCTCTTCACGCTTGGCCTCCGAAGAGATGTTAATGAAGTCTCTGTCTGACCGAGAGTTGACGGTACTACGTCAATTGGCCAGTGGGCGGCGCGTCAAGGACATCGCCCAGGAGCTGATGCTCAGCGAAAAGACCGCCAGCACGTACAAAGCTCGGCTCATTATCAAATTGCAAGTCGCTAACTTTCTCGAGTTGGTTGACTTTGCTCGGCGTAATCGGGTGATTTGATTTTTGCTCACCCGATCACTGTGGCAACCTAGTAATTTTTTTGCTTGCAAATAGCGCCTTGCTGCAAACATTGCGGCACGGCGCTCCTCCCTTGCGTCGTGAGATAGCTTACGAGTGTCAGACAGGCGATCTACGGTAAGCTTCAAGCCACCTCCAGGACCCATTCGGCGGCTCGCTCAGCAATCATGATTGAAGCCGCATTGGTGTTGCCACCGATGAGCGTGGGCATGATAGAGGCATCCACAACCCTTAGCCCGTGAAGGCCATGAACACGCAATTGATGGTCCACCACTGCGTCCTCGCCTTGGCCCATGCGACAGGTGCCCACGGGGTGATAGATGGAATCGGTCCGCCGTCGGAGCAGATTGATTAATTGCTCGTCGCTGCCGGGATCAATGCGGTGCATATTCTGCAGACCAAAGCGGGCCAAGGCCGGCTGCTCAATGATTTCTCGCGCCATGCGATACCCCTTGAGCAATGTTTGCACATCGTCTTCGTGCCCCAAAAAGTTGGGATCAATACGGGGCGCAGCGCTCGGATCGGCCGATAACAGACCCACGCTACCGACACTCTTCGGCCGTAACACACAAACGTGGCAGCTAAAGCCATGCCCCCAATGCAGCTTACGGTTATGGTCGTCGAGCATGCTGACAACGGAATGCATCTGGATGTCAGGGCGGGCCAAAGCCGCGTCGGTTTTCAGGAAAGCGCCACCTTCAGCAAAATTGCTCGCCAGTGGACCACGCTGGTGCATCCAATACTGGGCCGCAGCCGCAGCTATTTTGACGCCACCTGCAACGGAATACCCGATCAGTGAGTTGTCAGTGGCTTTGTAGCAGAGCACCAGGTCCGGATGGTCTTGCAAATTCTGGCCGACACCGGGCAATTCGTGCAGCACCGGAATACCTTGTGGCTTAAGCTCGGCATGCGCACCAATGCCCGAGAGCATCAATAATTGCGGACTACCAAACGCACCGGCACTGAGCAACACCTCTTTGCGTGCCTTCAGGATATTGGTGCGATCTTTATAGCGGATCTGCACTCCGGTGGCCTGTTTGCCTTCCAGCACAATGCGCTCTGCGTGGGTACCGGTGAGCACGGTAAGGTTGTGACGTGAGTCGCGCACCGGTGCTAAGAAGGCGCTGGCCGTACTCCAACGTCGACCATCGCGGATGGTCACATCGTACGCGCCAATCCCTTCTTGGTTGAGTCCGTTGAAGTCGCTGTTGTAGCGATGGCCTGCCTGTTGTCCTGCTTCAATAAAGGCCTGTGTGGCCGGATGCACGTCGTTCTGGCCGACATGCAGCTCACCGTCCGCACCGTGAAAATTGCAGGCTCCGCGGTGATTCGCCTCACTTTTGCGAAAGTAGGGCAACACGTTAGCAAAGGACCAACCGGCATTGCCCAGCGCGCCCCAGTCGTCATAGTCACTGTGATGACCACGGATGTACACCATGCCGTTGATCGAACTACTACCGCCCAACACTTTGCCCCGTGGTTGATAGCCGATACGCCCGCCCAAACCGCGTTGTGGGACGGTGTCATACGCCCAGTTAACATGACGAGTGGGAAGAATGACCGCCACACCGGCGGGCATGTGGACCAAGGGTGAGCGGTCTTGGGGGCCCACTTCCAGCAGGCAAACGGAAATGCTGGGGTCAGCACTAAGACGGTTGGCCAGCACGCACCCGGCCGAACCGGCGCCAACGATGATGTAGTCAAATTCCATAAAATGGCTTCCAAGGAGTGGGTTGTCGCCCTGGATTTTTCGCGATGCCCATGACATAAGCTTGACCTTTGCCGACAGAAAATTGATCTTGGCCGACATGGACGCTTTTATTCGAACGACCTCCTTCTGCGGCTTTCATGAACTTGTGACCAAGCTGGGTGGTAACCCCGCGCAGATGCTGCAGCGCTTTCACATCCAATCCCAATTCCTTCAGGAAGCGGACGCCACAGTGCCCCTACGCTCATTGGTCGAACTATTGGAGTACGCGGCTCGTGAATTGAACTGCTCCGACTTCGGCCTGCGCATGGCGGAATATCAGAATTTACAAGTGCTTGGGCCGATTGCCGTGATGGCTCGCAATTCGGCGAGCGTAGAACATGCGTTAAGAGATATTGTGCGCTTTATTGGTTACCACAGTTCGGGCATTGAACTCGACCTGGATTTGAGTCTCGCTCAGTCTCCACGCCTTATCATTGGCCTTCGGTTGCCCAGTCTATTGCCACAACGGCAAATGCTGGAGTTGGCCATGGGGGTGGCATACAAGGCGATGAAACTGCTATGTGGCACCCACTTTAGGGCTCAGGCAGTCTTATTGTGCGCGGTCAGCGGACTGCCAACGGCGCACTACCGCCGCTATTTCAAGACCGAAGTGTGTACGGGACAAAGCTGCAATGCGCTGGTGATGACCCAGCAGCAGTTGAATCAGGGGATCGAAGCGCAGGACCCAAACGTACACCGAACACTGGTGCAATATTTTGAACACGTCCATGGCCACAGCACCGTTGATTTGATTGGTCGAGTGCACCGTGTGGTGTCGCGTCTGCTACCGACCCAACAGTGTCGCTTGCCCATTATTGCCCAGCACCTGGGTATTCACGAGCGCGCCCTGCAACGCCAACTTGCCGAGCGTCAGCAACGATTTGACCAGATACTCGATAAGATCCGGCGTGAGCGCGCCGATTACTATTTAAAGGAGCAGAGTATCCCGATCTCGCAAATTGCCGGAATGCTCGGCTATAGCGAGCAAAGCGTGTTCAATCGCGCTTCCCGCCGCTGGTTTGCGGCGACGCCTGGCGAACGGAGGCGTCAATTATTGGCATTGCCGCTTCTGTCCAATGACTGATCGAAAGGGACCTCAAGCGAGTGAGCCCCAGCGACGTCCTTGTGCGCTGGCGGCGCGGTTTCCCAGTGCGCCGCGACTCAGCCTGCAGCAGGCGGAATACGCGGCGTGCCTAGCTTATTGCTTAGTGCCAGGTACCAGTTCAAACGCCGGCGTAAACGGCGTGATGGCATCCATTATTTTCAGATGTTGCCGATCGCCTTCCACTTGCGCCTTGCCGTCTGCGACAAGCTGCTGAAAGCTGGACTTGTTGGCCATTAAGGCTTCGAGCGCCGATCGATCGACAGTAATGCTCAGGTCTGGATTTTTAGCTTGCTGCCCTTTGATGCTGGTTAAGGTCGAATTGCTCAACTCAACGACAAACTGCTCACCGTTGTCGGGCGTTTTAAGATTCAAAACAAAGTGTTTGTCTGCGACTTTACTGCCGTCCAAGCGGATACCTAGGTCTTCAAGCCACAACTCCGTGCTCATGGCGCGGATAATGTCAGGACCGGTGGAGTTTGGCGGTACCCCCTCAGGCATGCCGTGGCGTAATTCATAGGCCGCCGCAAGGAAGCTGTTGCGCACTCCGGCGCTTTCCTTCTGATAACCGACTTGTTCGTAGACGTCCGCCAACAAATCTTTGGCCTGGCTATTTTTCGGTTCGGCGTACACCAATTTATTCAAAATCTCATAGGCTTCGCGGTATTTACCCTGATCGAACAAGCTTTGGCCCTTGACCAGAATCTTTTGGGCGCCGCCCATCATCTCGACATACAGCGGCGCTGAATCCTTGGGGGACAGCGGCATCAGCGTCGCCGGATTGGCATCCCAGTAACCCAAGTAGCGATTGATCACAGCGCGACTGTTGTGTTCTTCCGAACCGTGGTAGCTATGGGTTGCCCAGTTGTTTTTCAAACTTTCCGGCAACTTGTAGACGTTGTGGATTTCATTGATGGTTACGCCCTGATTGGCGGCATGTAGCACGGCATTGTTCAGGTTGGCATACGCATCGCGCTGGGCGCGCATGACTTCCTGAATCCGTTCGCTGCCCCAGCGCGGCCAACTATGCGCGGCGAACATAACCTCAGCCTGTTGTCCGTAACGATACAAGGCATTGTTGATGTTCTTCGACCACACCAGTGGATCGCGAACCAAGGCGCCGCGAAGGGTGTAGATGTTGTGAATGGTGCCGGTAATATTCTCGGCGGCCCAGAATGCCTTAAATTGCGGGAACCAGGTGTTCATCTCGGCGGGCGCTTCGGTACCTGGCGTGTTTTGGAACTCCATTTGCACACCATCAATGGTCATATTCTCAAAATCTTTGTCGATATACCGGTTGGGTTCGATCAACCCCATATCGCCGATGGCGGTATTTTTACCAATTGCCATATCGACGTGCCCGTAAGGGCTATGCGGCAGCAACATGCCGTATTGGAAGAACGCACGTCGGTTCATGGCGGTGCCTGCATAGACGTTCTCGGCTACCGCATGCTCCATAAACCCTTTGGGGGCAATCACAGCCACTTTTCCACTGCGCACATCGGCCTCGTCGACCAAGCCGCGAATGCCACCGAAGTGATCAGCATGAGAATGGGAAAATACGACGGCAACCACTGGACGCTTGCCCAACTGCTCATTAACGAAGGCCAAGGCGGCTCTGGCTGTTTCCTTCGACGTCAGGGTATCGAAAATGATCCAACCCGTATCGCCTTTGATAAAGGTGATGTTCGCCAAGTCAAAACCGCGGACTTGGTAGATTTTGCCGGGCACTACCTCATATAGCCCATAGGCCATATTGAGGACAGCTTGACGCTGAAGCGAAGGGTTGATGCTGTCGTAATCTTTTCCGTCTAGGAGAAAATCATAACTGCCCATATTCCAGGCAACGTTCCCGGCATCGGCCATGATCTGTTTATAAGGTGGAGCTGCAATAAACCCTTTTTTAGCCTCTGCCAGGTCTCTTTGGTCAGCAAAGGGCAGAGACTGTCGCGCTGCATTTTGCAATTCGATGGTGTAGGACGAAGGTGCTTTACCTTTGCTGTCGAAGTGCACATTCGGAGTCGAGGTCGAGTCACCACTACTAGCCGTGGTGTCGGCAGCGAAGACAGCAGGGCAGAGGCCACTGCCAAAAGTCATTACCAAAGCTATTTTGAGGGTCTTGCTAAACATGAGTTTTCCTTTGCCAAAAATCTGCTAGAAGCGTCAGCCTGCCGTTTGCGCGGGTATCAACATCGGCAACTTGACCTTGCAGCAGATTATTAACATACTCATTTTATAACGAGAAATTCTAAATTCCCCATAATGAATAACATAAAGGTTATGAGATGACGCCTTGGCGCCTCCGTCAATTTTTAGCGCTGATTGAATATGCCCATTTTGGCCGAGCCGCTAAGGCTTTGGGCGTTTCTCAGCCCGCGCTGAGTAAAAGCCTCCAATTACTCGAGCGTGAGCTTGGAGTCATCTTGTTCGACCGACGCCGGGAAGGCATTAGGTTGACTGCGTTTGGCGAACTACTTCGAGAGAAAAGCCAGCATCTCTTGATGGCAGAAGAAGATTTGCGACGTGATCTTGCCTTGCTCGCGCGGGGCGGAAATGGCTCGCTCAAGGTAGCGCTTGGTCCGTATTCAAGCATCACCAGTGGTTTTGCTAGCATTGCCCGATTGCATGCCTGCCATCCACAAATAAAAATCACCGCGCATGTGAGCGGCTGGGCCGATGTGGCGCATCAAGTTGCTACCGGAGAGGTTGATTTAGGAATTGCCGAGATCAGCGCATTACGCGGGAGAGAGGAGTTCGCCTGCGAACTGGTGGGTGAGCACGTGGGCCGATTATTTTGTCGCCCCGGGCATCCATTGCTTGCACAGCGCTTGTCTATGAACGTGGCGCAAACACTCGATTATCCTTGGGTAGCGTCGCGCATTCCGCTGCGACTAGCTTCGCATTTGTTGCCGGCTACCCTGGGCTGTGCCGGTGTTTACGATGTGGCAAATGGGGATTTCGTGCCGGCGATTGAGATCAACGTACCAATGCAAATGAAGGCCTTCGTCGAGAACAGCAATGCTTTGGCGTTGGGTTACCTGTCGACCTTTGAGCAGGAGTTAGTGGCCGGTGAAATCGTCGCCTTACCTCTTCAAGATCTGACGCTGAAGACTCATTATGGCTTCATCCATCTTAAAGAGCGGTCGTTGCCGCCTGCGGTCCACCTGTACATGAAGGAAGTGCGGACGATGGAAGAACAGATCGGTCAACGTGAGCGCCATTTGGCCCATTTAATGGGGCTGCCAAGTGATACTCCGTAACGCCCTTAGGCCAATAGCCAAATAGAAACGCCAGACATCGCTGCGGACCTCACCTGTTCCGTTCTCTGGATGACTATCGTCCTGCCCCTCCTGTAGTGAGCCATTGGCCGCGGAGGATGTCACTCATTGCGCAGGCGACAAACCAGCTAGCAACTTCAGTAATTCCTTACAGCTCCGCCAATGTCCTGACTCTTAGACTGACACATCTTGAGCCTCCCACCGGACTTGCAGCAGAGCCGAGGTTCCTTTGAACGACAATGGGACCACCTGGGCCTATTGCAGGATCCTTCTGCTGCTGGAGTAACATGATGCAGACCATTACTACCAGGCCAGTGCGCAAAACTGTTCGAGCCTTTCCCTCGCAAAAGACACTATCAGCGAGCACGAGTTTCCAGCAGGGCGTCTGCCCGCCTTATGAGGAGCGAATCGAATATTGGTTGGAATATTTCCAACAACTCCAACAAGGACCCGCTGTACTGTTAAAGATGGATTTGGACGGCCTTCTTGAACACGAAGTGCGAGCTCGCTACATCCGCAATGATGAGACTTCGCGTCACGCCCTCGAACGACAGGTCCGTAAATTGACTGCCATGCAGCGCGCACTTGTGGCCCTGGGCAACGACAAATTGGCGCCTTTTCTTAATGATGTACTCCGACAGCTCGTACAGATCGTAACTGATTCAACCCTGATGGCATTGAGGAATGACTAATGGCGATCAATCATTCAGTTGCACGCTCATACAACGAGCGGCCTGACTATTGGCAACAATGGTTCTCCACCCTGGCCAAGGATCCTAATGGGTTGGCCGTCTGGCGGGTCATTTTTGAAGACGTAGACGTCTGTGAGTATAAAGTTGAGCCTAACGAGAGCCAACGACATGCAAGACGGCGCCACCAACGCAAACTTAAAGCCATGCAAATCGCCTTGGCCGAGCTGCAAGCACCAGAATTTGAAAGCGTGATGAAAAACATACGCCACCATCTCTGGCAATAAACGTGGTATACAACATAAGCGCCAGGCGCATCTGCCTGCAGTATTGACATCAACGTTTGTCTTCAAGACTTGAGCATGCCGCCACTGAACTGGCGCTAACATGCAATTAGAAAGCCTATGTAGAAAATCGGTTCGCTGGTGAGCATCCCATCCTGCACACTCACTCCGACCGGTAAGTCTACTGCACTGACTTCTTCAGTTCGGTGTCAGGACCGCAGAGGGGAAGCACTTGACGTGTTATCCCCTCGAATTCTGCATGCTTCACCTTATCAAGAGATGCCCACGGCCGGTGATCTTCAACTGGAGGCCGACTTTCGTGAGCACTGGCTAACCGTATCAAAAATCTCAAATGCTGGCAGAGGGGCCTCCCACCGAGTAAAGATTTTCAACGGACAGTTGTTACGGCTGAAGTTGTCAAGATCGATGAAAAAAAGCTCATTGTCCTTGCGGTAGAACTCGAGCATTGTTGCCTGTGCCTTCGATGTACACGCTCATACCCTTACTCAATGCCGGATTGATCGGCTGAGTAATCGAAACCAACACACCGCTAGTAACCCGTACGATGATCTGCTGGGCCTCTTGTGGCTGATCGTACTTTTTCTTCTCGACATAGTTGCCGCCTGCTGCCCCCGCAAGTGCGCCGGCAACCATGGCGACATCCCGTCCGGTACCACGTCCAATCAGGCTGCCAATCCCAAGCCCGCCCAGACCACCGAGCACGGCACCAACGCCACTATCATGATTGGTCTGCATTTGGGTCAGCATTATTTGCTCGATCTTCCCTGAGCGTATTTGCACTTCACCCGCACCGCCTTCGGTGGAGCCTACGGTGGAACAGGCTGTGGTAAGGACGGTCAATGCAGTGATCATCAGCCAAGACAGAATCATTTTCATCATTACGCACCTCTTGCTAGGACGTCAGTGGTCATACCGGTTTGTTGCGTTCTTTCATGAATTTGCAGTTATGACGACAAAGCCTCCCCGTCACATGTCGATAACGGGGTCGCATGAGTGGTTGCGTCAGGCACGGTCCCGAAGGGACGTTCGATGCCCCCGGTTTACAGTACCTGCCGTGCGCGATGCGATCTGGAGCATCGTGCCCAACGGCACTTTAAAATCGCCAAGTCATGTTGGTGTTCAGGCTTTGAATCCAAGCTTTGTCAAATTGCCCGGAGATTTGATTGCCCGATATTGTTTTGCTCTGCTCCACCGGCATGTTACCGAGCCAAACCAAGGCCCAGCTCACGTTAACCTCAGTGTCCCGATTCAAGGCATAAGTGGCGCCTGTTCCAAGGCGCCAGGATTCACCCATGGGAACAATGACGCTACGATGGCTATCGGACACGGCACTGCTGTCGTAGGCCATACCGACATTCCATAACCATTGTTCGGTGGCTTGGTATTGCGCACCGAGGGACAGGTGCCAAGTGTCCTTAAAACCAGCGTCCACGGTCGTTGATTGTGAGCCTAACGCGCTCGTATCGACCTGCACGCCAATGTCGCCAAATTCCGACCAGTCCTGCCAGTTTGCCGAGGCCAATAAGGCCCATTGCCGGTTCAATTGCTGGAACAGGCTCAAGGTCAGCGTTTGAGGCACCTTCAAGTCGAGTTCCGTCTTGGTATTATTGATCCGATCAAGCACCGGCCCCTGGCCCTTGACGTCGAGCCGATCTTCGAAGTCCAGATCGATTTGACTGGTGTAAGCCAGACCAATGCGTGTGCCAGGTTGCGGGGCATAGATCACCCCGACGTTGGCGCCATAACCCCAAGTGCCATCCTGGTACTTGTATTGACCATCTGCGCGATCGCTGCCGCCCAAAGGAGAACGATCAATGGCCGTCTGCGCCTGCAGCATACCGTACATTGCCTTAACGCCTAGGCCCACCGACCACTGCTCGTTAAAGCGATAGGCCACGCTGGGCACCAGCGACAACCCGAGCAAACTTGAGTTTTGAGCAAAATAACGTCCGGACCAGTCGTTGTCATAATTGATTGCCAGGCCGAAGTCCCCGTAAGCTCCAAAGCCTACGCTCCAATGATCGTCAAGCTCATGACTGATGAAAAAGCTGCCGCTCGGCAGTGGGTCGAGCGCGTTACCACTGCCGCTGCCGGACACATTGCTACCAGAATCACGGTCAAAGGTCAGATCGCCGTAGATCACCTGCAAACCGCCGGAGATTTGCGTTCCGGATAAATAGCTCATGCCGGCCGGATTGCTCGCAATGGTTGACGGGCCTTGGGCACGAGCCGCAGCGCCGGCATTAGCCAATCCGGCGTTATCGGTACCGATTTCATATAACAAGATACCGCCGGCCCAAACGGGCGAACTGCATAGCGCAAGCCAAGCGAGAACAAGCAGAACTAAGGGTCTGATGTACATGGGTAAATTCCATTTTCAATAAAAAAGCAGGGGGTTATAGAGGTTACTTGGGAAACAACAGGGTTAACGCCACTCGAAATCCCCAACCTTGAGCACCATCTCGCGGACTCTCGACCCAGTATCGCGGCCCGACCTGTAGGCTCATGGGCTGCCGGCTCACCTTGAACAACTGGTTCACGAAAAGGTTGATGGGAACTGACCATTCACGGGCCTGCCAATCGTATGTAGATTCCGTATTGATGCCGTAGGTGGTGTAGGTCTTGGTGGTGTAACTAAAAAACGGTTGAGCAAACGTTTGATTGACCTTGTTTTTGTCATCTGGCGGACTGTTATCCAGTGTCCAGAGGTGATTGGCGAGAATACCCCGGGTCCAGCCATCGCTCTGTTTGAGAGCAACCGCTGTGGGGCCGGCCGCCCATTGCTCAGCGCTTAGCCGCTCATCACTGCCGGAGGGGAGTAACAGCGCGGGACCAGCCCCCCAAATCCATCCGTTTTCAGTCGGCTGCTTGGGCGAAAAAAACAAGCTCTGCGTAATATCCCCGACGCCGGATGAATCTTGGGCCCCACCCGGGCCCAAGCCATGCTGATCAACGATCGGTAAAATGGTGCGGGAAATGAGGCTCCACTCGTCATTGAGGCTAAAAGGCAAAACCGGCTGGATATTCGTGACGCTTTGATAACCATCACTTCCAGGCTCCAGTTTTTGATCCCAGTTGTACTGAATCGGCAGACTGTAAAGAGCGGCGACTGGATTAAGCGATTGCTTGGCCAATTCTGCCTGGTTGTCAGCAAGCCCGGTTTGCGACCAACTGATCGCCAGCATCATCAGCGACACACATGGATAGCCTTTGCGCATATGCAGCTCTCATCCCGATGGGAGATAGAGAAATCCAAGTAGGCCTAAGCGAAGCGGCCAAATCTGTCAGAGCCCGTGGGCTTCCGACAACGACGCGCCGCTCGGCGCTCAATGCGTTTGCGGCGGATAAATGACGCGCCACTCCTTAGCCATATCCACGACCGTCCAATGCCTGCTAAGCGCTTCGTCCAACGCCTTGTCAAGCTTGCCGACTTTCGAGTCCCGGTCGTAGGCCCATTCCCGCTGTGCATCCGTGTGATGCACTAAACCCATAAAGCGCTTGCCAGTACCCGCAGCGGTCCATTGCAACATTTGCTGGTCACCGTCAGAATTACCAAAGGCAAAAATCGGACGACGACCAATCACCGCTTCAATACTGACCGGCTTGCCAGGGCCATCGTCGTTTTGGGCGATTTTAGGTAGGCGCATGATCAGCGGCTTGCCACCGTTATATTTGTACTCGCCGTAGAAGGAAGTGCCGATCACTTGTTCGGGAGGAATGCCATAGACCTTATCTGTCCAAGCGCGCATAAAGGCCACTTCGCCCCCGGAGACGATATAGGTTTTAAAGCCGTTTCCTCGCAGATAAGCGAGTAACTCCAGCATGGGTTGGTAGACCATTTCGGTGTAAGGTCTATGAGTCTTGGGGTGAACTGCTTGGGCCATCCAGTTACGGACGTTAGTCAAAAATGCTTGTGTGCTAATGCCAGTGTGAGTGGCATAAATAATTTTCAACCACCCCTCGTTACCACTGTTAGCCAAGGTCTTAATGTCGTTCTCCAACACCGCCTTGAACGGTTGCTGAGTTTTCCATTCGGGATGCTGCGGCGCCAAACGTTTGACCTCAGCTAAAGCGAACAGCATTTGAAAATACACCGGCTGCTCGCTCCATAACGTTCCATCGTTATCAAACACGGCAATACGCGCCGCCGGGGCAACAAAGTCCTTGGAGCCTTTGGTCGTGACTGCATGGACAAATTCAATGATGGCGCGTCGGGAAGAGCCGTCTTGCCAAGAGGGCAATGGTTCGGCTGCTTGCAGTAGCAACGGCCACCATAAGATTAGCCAGAGCCAACGCAGGAATGGACGAGTTAATACAGTTCGGTTCATCACTTTATCCTTAAAACCGGGTGAGCCCGTGGGCCAGAAATCATCCACCGCTTATGGTCGGCGCTGAGCATCGACCAACCATTACGTGGGACGGAGGTCGGTGTCCTGCGCATCAGTTGTTATTTCAGGAACGTTTTCAGATCGCTCACCGTCTCGCTAATGGCTGCTTTGAAGTCATCAACGGTGATTTGTTGGGTGCTATTTTTCAGAGGCGTGCCAAATACCTTACGTACGACCTTGGCCAATGGCTTGCCCGTGGCCAGATCTATAAACTCCACCTCGATATACAGCTCAGTGTTTTGATCGCGGTAACCGGTGACGGCTTCTGTAGCACCGACCACGGCAGCGATCGGTACCACTTCATACCAACGCATGCCCTCATTGGTCGCAGCAACACCTGTCATGGCCGTGCGCATGAGCATGGCCTTTGCACCGAGTGGTACCGATTGAGTATCGGGAACGACGCGATAGGTCTGTTTGAGCACCTCTTTCACGCTGTCACTGCTGAATGATTGAATCTGCTGCAGCGTTTGCAGGTTGACCCGCTCAGTCGGCTTAATGGCTAAAAAGATTTGTAGACGGTCGAACACCACAGTGTCATAACCTGCCGGCTTGAAATCAGGCGAAACCCAGCGCAATACCGGGTGGCCGCTGGCCGACTTCACCGGCTGTAGATCGTCATAGTTGGTTAGAAAACCTGAAAACTGATCTCTTTCAGTTATTTTCGAAGTGCATCCTGTGACCAGCAAACTACTTACCAGCACACCGACAAACCATTGATAGGCAATCTTCATTTGATGCTCCCGGCAATAATTACTTCACGGGTTAACAGATATACGCCCACATCAAGTCGCGATGGCAGCCTCGCCGAGGCTGCCATTATCGTGGTTTGATTAATTGCCGGATGGCATTGGCAGGTTAATGCCGTCCTTTTTCAGAAGTTCACGGACCGATTGAAACTTCTGATACTGCGACAGTGTGATAGGGCCGTCATATCCCATGCTTTGCATTTTGCGCGGAGGATAATCCACGTAGGTTTTCATCAGTTTCATGATGGCGCTGGAGATCGGCACCATGGTCCAGGTGTGTTCGGTAAAATTATTCATAAAGATGTCATAACGCTCTTGCGGATCTTGCAGTAAGTCAAATACTTGCGGCACGATAGCTACGTATTTTTCCGCACCCTTCCATCCTAGGTTGGTGTCTACCGCCAACCCTCCGGTTTGTGCGCCATCGTCACCCCGCAAGTTGAACACCGCCTTGAAGTTGCCGACGCGAGCTGCGCCCGGTGACAGTTCGTTTTCGGTGAAATAAAACCACTCTTTACGCGGCGAAGGGCTCCGGCCAGTGAGCATCGGGAGCATGTCGTAACTGTCGAAAATAATCGGCTGACCTTCACGATCTTTTTCAGGCAATTTCACCCCGGCCACAGAAGCAAATGTTGCCATCAAATCCAGGCCGCCGAGGATTTCATGGTTTTTTGTATTGGGCTTAATTTTGCCTGGCCAGACAGCGATCGCCGGTACACGATTGCCCCCTTCACGAACCGTGCCCTTGGTGCCGCGAAATGGTGTGTAACCGGCGTCTGGATAAACGTCTTGCCAAGCGCCATTATCGGTGGTGTAAACCACCAAGGTATTTTTATCCAAACCCAGCGCTTTGAGCTTTTGCATGATGCGGCCAATGCGGGTGTCCAGTTCGACCACCGAATCGGCATATTTGGATTTGGAAATCGACTTGTGCACAAACTCCGGTGCTGGCAGGTTGGGCTGGTGCACCTTCATAAAATTGACGTTGATAAAAAACGGTTTGTTCGATTTGGCTGCTGTGTCGAGGAACTCCAAAGCGGCTTTTTCTACATAGTTGTCAAAGAAGGGAATGCCTACCACACCGGGCTTGCCATCGATCACCGGTTTGTCCACGTACTGGCCGTTGATCTTGAACTCTTCGATCGGTTTTTCACCTGCCTTGCCCGAGAGCGCGCCCTTGGTCACCCGTTGAAACATCGCCCGAGTTTCGGGATCCATGTCTGGGAACCATTCAGGATCAGCATAGGTGTAGGCATTGAGGTGATACAGGCCGACGTATTTCATAACGTCGTATCCCTGAGCGTTGGGTAGCGCGTAGTCGGCCTCGCCCAAATGCCACTTGCCAGTAAAGTAAGTGTCGTAGCCACCGGTTTTAAGCACTGAGCCGAGCGTCCATTCGGCCGCTGGCAACCCGCCGCCTTGCCCTTGGAAAGCCACGGTAGTCATACCGCTGCGATTGGGAATGCGCCCGGTCTGCATCGCCGCACGGCCTGGCGTGCAGCTGGGCTGGGCATAAAAGGAATAAAACGTGGTGCCATCCGCAGCCAATTGATCGATGCTGGGGGTAGGCATGCCTCGCCCGACGCCGCCTCCGTAAGGACCCAGATCGCCATAGCCAGTATCATCGGAGACGATGAACAGGATGTTCGTTTTTTCCGTCTGCGCGGCCTGAGCCCATCCAGTCAATGATAAAAGTGCAGCAAACACGATAGAAAGCTTAAAGCGATCCGATAACGATTCCATACCAGAGTTCCTCATTGTTTCATGGTGTTGGCAACCGAGTGATGAGTGCACAGCAACATTGACCCTTGGTGCATTGACCACCGCGTTATTAGCCTAGGCATGTGCAGGGAAGGAGTGCTGTAGGTAAAACCTGAATATTGCGCTCGCAAGTGCATGGTCAGGGCGCTGATGGAAAAACACGTCACTATCCGGTGCGCCGTATTGGCTACCGAAAAAAGCTGGACAAATATAAAGAGCGATTGCAAAAGAGCCTTTCCATCGCCCACAGACAGCGCTCACTCTCAGTGAAGGAGTGGTCGATTTTCGCTCGGCGCAGGCACACCGCTGCGCTCATCGGTTGTATTGCCTGTGAACAGCCTTTGGGGCTTGTCTAGATCATTGATGGTGACAAGGCCCCCCTCGCAATCTCTCGACAAGGCAAGGCAGTATTTCCCTACGCACTCTGAAGGATCCGATGATCCTTTCTGCGCGCCATGATCGCGATAATCGCCCCATCATCCAGCGTCGTCTTAAGACGTACGTCGCCGACGATTCATCCCGCAATGCGACCTGACAAGGCTCGAAAGGTGCTGCGCATAGCGCCCTCGGGGCTGTACCAATCGGATGCGCAAACATGTTGGCCCGTTGCCAGGCCCGCAAACCGCCCCTTCCCAGGAGTCAGCCCCGGAAGGCTTTCTGCGGTGGACTCAAGCTTCGCATGTACCTGCTTATGAGTCAGGCGCCAACCTACATACACGTGGCGATCTGTGTGAGAGTTCAATTCTTACTGACCAGGTCAGCTCTCGTTTTTACAGAGGCTGTCGGGCACGATGAAACATGAACTGGTGGTAACTTTTTCAACCCTTGGCGGCTCACGAGATATTGTCATTTCGTCAAAAGCCAAAATTGCCTTTTGCGTCACCTGCGTCGGGCTGGTGGGCGTCATCACGGTTATGGGCGTCGCTCTCGTATCGACCTTATCGGCATTAGCCGAAGCCAAGACCCAACTGTCGACCCTGCATAAAGAACCGGTAGTGCAGCAGCAGAAAAGCGACCTCATACCCCCTTTACAGACTGAAAGGGTCATCGCGTCGAATGCGGTGCAACCGCTACAAGTGCTGCGTATTAAGGTCGCTGAAAACAACATTTCGGCGCCTCGGCCTGTGAGCGCTCCTGCCCCGGCGGTGACCCCCGCACCCCGACAACCGGCAGAACGCACACTCCTGTTCAACTTAATCCCTAATGGTTCGCCCCTTAAAAAGGCGAGCCGGATCAGCTCTTACTTTGGTAGGCGCATGCACCCTATCTTGCACCGTATACGCAATCATCGAGGTATCGATTTCGGGGCAAGAACGGGGACACCCGTTTATGCGACAGCAAGCGGCATTGTTGGCGAAGCCAAGAAAAATAGCAGGGGTTATGGTCAACAGATTGTCGTTCAGCATGGCCTGGGATTTTCCAGTCGCTACGCTCACCTGAGTCACTTGTCTGTAAAGGCAGGTGATTATGTCGCCAAGGGAACTCTACTCGGGCAGAGCGGTAATTCGGGGCGTAGTACCGGCCCTCACTTGCACTACGAAGTTTTGTATCGAGGGAAAAACCTTGACCCACTCAATTTTGTCCGCTGGTCAAATACTAACTTCCAAGCCATTTTTACTGAAGAAAAGGGGGTCCCGTGGGCGTCTTTAATAAAACAAAGTCAATGGTCTCAAATAGCCAGCTTACCATTCTGGCCGAAGGTTGTTCAGTGAAGGGTGAGCTGTGTGTGACAGGAAATATATTGGTCGCGGGTTTTATGGAGGGCAAAATTGCCTGCCAGAACAGCATCTCCATTGGCATTTCCGGGGCTGTACGCGGCACGGTGCGAGGGCGGGAATTGGTCGTGTCAGGCATGATGGAAGGCGATGTCTATGCCGAGGTTGTGGAGATTCTGGCCGGCGGCCGAATCCAGGGGACTATTCAAGCCGAGCAACTAATTATTGAGCGTGGCGGCTTTTTTTCTGGCGCTTCTTCAGCTACCACAAAAAACCAGGAAAAAAGCATGGCACCATTGCCCGAGGTTAGCCAAGCGGTACTGTTGGAGACCGATAATCCTTAATGGCCGCGGCCGACGGGTGAAGGCGCGCCAGCTGTTACCGGCTTGGCGCTGCCTGGAGCCCTGCGGCGTAAAAGGCTGCTTTAGGAGTGAGCTCGCTCATGAGCACCGCAAGCGGTAGAGGAGGGAATGGAGCGACCAAGGCGAGTTCACATGTCTAGGCTAAGTATTGAGCGTCTCACCCTAACTTATGTTTACCATTGAGCGGAGTCAGTCAGAGCTCAGGTTGAGGATTGCCCCTAAACTTGAGGTAACGCGCAAACGGCTCGCGCTGTTCTGGCGCTCGATCGCTAATTCATTAACCAGACGAGTTCTTGAGTTAGCCCAATCAGGTCAGCATGTCGACTCCCTCACCTGGGCAGGTTGCTATTAGCCTCCACGATGCCATCTTCCCGTTCAGCTTCTTCGATCAACCGAGCGACACCCCGGCTCAGCGGCAGTAGCGATTCATCTAACATCGCCAGTGCCTCCTGCACGTTTTTGCTTACTTCTAAAGAGCCGCGTTGCGCTACCCACTTGTTCAACTCGGCGATGGCTGCGGCTAAAGCCCATTGGTTTCGACCCTGCAAAATCAGCAAGTCGGCGATTAAGGTCAATTTATTCATGACATCCTCCGGCAGCGGAAGGTAATTCCGTATAATTACCTAAAGGGAAAAAACCCGTCAGAGTTGATACTCATCGAATACCTCAACCCATTCGCGATAGTGCTCATGAAGCATCGATTGTGCGGGCTGCGTATTAACCATGAGCCTGTGGTCGTTAGAGGGCCAAGAAGCCAAATATGCTTCCAACCATTGCATCAACGCTAAGCGAGAGTAGGGACAAGGCATCCATGCGTCCAAGGCACCAGCGAGACGTTCGATCTCTACAGGAGCGATCCAGGGTGCCGAGGTCATGGGCAGGCTCCTTGCTTCATACCAGCAGAACGAAGATCGAATGAAATGGCCGGGGCCCGTTCACGGCTTACATATCAAGATACTTCACGCTTATACACGGCTCTGGAGTCGAACCAGAACCGAGGAAGCATCACGCCGCCACTGCAGCACTCCTTATGTCGATCGTCCACTCAGGGCGCTGGATGCCTTTTGACTGGGGGGAGTGTTCGCGAGATGGCTTTGATGGTAGTGATGGTCGCCACTATCGCTCTGTCAGTATTCCTTGATTATGCCGTAGGAAAAATCTGCCTGATCTGCCGCTATGCCTCGCAGGCAGGCGATAGCATCAACCCAGAAAAGGCTTCCCGGACAATGCACCACCATCGTTTTTTATCAGTGCGCCGACTTGATGAAGCGCATCCATGGCTCAACAAACGCAGTTTTAGATAGTGCAAGTTTAAGGGTTCCCTTACAGCGAAGAGGGCGTGACAAGCGCTCAATAGGTAATGCCAGCACAGAATCACTACTGTGCTTGAATGTTCCAGTAGCCTGACACCGAAGTTAGGGCATTAGGGTGAAAAGCACGGTTTACAAAGGAATAAATTAATAGGTAACGGTCAAGCTTTAAATATCGAGGGAATGGCGATGAAAAAATGTTCCTTGCTGCTGATTCTATTAACGACACAGACTGCCATGGCCGCAACCTCAACGAATCTAGCGGTGACGGGGCTCATTGAGCCGCCGTCATGCGACATTGCCGTAGGGGCAAGCGACTTTGATGTTGGCGACATTTCCGTAGGCATGTTAAGCCGGAATGCAGAAGTGCGATTGCCCGATCAGACTACACCGCTCACGATTGTTTGTGCAGGCCCCACGCTAGTTGGTATCAGAGGGACTGATAATCGGGCTGGAACCGCTTCCTCGGTTAAAGATGTTCGTTTCGGATTGGGCCTTGACATCTCGGGTAATAAAATTGGCTGGTACGAGTTTGAGGTGCCTGTTAGCGGCCTCGCCATCGATGGTCAGGCAGGCTTTGTCGCCTCTAGCGATACCAATGGCACTACGTGGGCTAGCCCATTTCCTCGCTACGTAGGAACTCAAGCCAACTACATCCTCTCATTCAGTACAGTATCGTCGTCAGCCCCCAGCCCTTTCAGCACGATGAGCGGCACGATGAGATTGGCGACGGCTATTGCGCCATACTCGACACTGAATACCAGTGCCGAAATACACCTGGATGGCTCGGCTACGCTGACATTGATATACCTTTGACCTCATAGCGAATGCTAACGAGCAAGCGCGAATATGCTTTTGGGCTCGAGGCGGCTTGGCTTGCTCTATTAAACTTTGACCATGAACCTGAGCCGCACTTAGGATGTGGCGCGGCACTGCCAAATACTGTCGTTAACGCTGGAGGCGTTTAAGCACAAAGCCGACCATCTTCTTCGCGGCGCGCGATATCGCTGTCAGGAAGTGAGCTTAAATAGGTGGGCGCACAGGAAGTCGCCTGATTTGTTGTGCCCCCGGTCGGGCTGCTAGTTGCTTCAGGTTTCCCCTGTGACCCGCTGATAGTGTATGAAGTAAGTCTCACGCACCGCAAGTGTTTATTTGCCAAGTGTGGTGAATAGTTTTTCTCTGTCTAAAAATCAGATCCAAACTTAGTCATACAACTTGCAATCCCTTGGAACCAGCTTAAATAGCGTCATACGCCGAAGCCAGGATAATAAATCCTTAAAGAAAAGCTTCACTTCCCTGCAACCCCCAATGGGTTGCATCGCTCAAGAAGTAATCCTGGCGTCTAAAACTCTGAACGTCAGATTGAATGCTAGAGCGATGCTGCGCCCCGCTGCATACGCCACGCGCCTCGATGTATCAGGCGCTGGTAAGACGCGAGTCGTGGCGCACATAGTTAACGACCATGTATTTTATACTCGCTAATACGTCGCTCACTGCCCGCTGTCCATTTACATCACATACCGGCAGGACAGCTGGGCGGCATCTCCTTTAACGGCGAGGCTTCGCGGTGGCGAAGCGCATGTCGATTGCTTAACAGGCCCGACGTAGGCCGCTTTAGATCGTTGGCGATCGGAGACGGCAAATACTTCAAGCCCCCCTCACGCCTGGATCGTCCACGGTTTATTCACCCAGCGTTACTTCTCGGCCATCCGCAAAACGATAAGTGCGTGGCTGCCATCCAAAAACAAGTTTAGAAGCGTCAGCGTCCTTCAAGACCTTGTCACCCTCCACCTGGGCGTTGTAATCCAGGCGCCAGACTTGGTTAAGAACCTCTCCAGGCGGCACGGCGCTATCGGTCGAAACAAAGGCATGTTTCAGGTCTGTGCCGGCCTGATCGCGAATAAGAATGTCACCGGTAATGCCAACAATCTTTGTCTTGCTGTTATTGGCAAAGGTCATCCCGATGTTAAAGTGACCTTGTTTTTTTTCTTCAACATACTCAAATGACTCCACAGCTGGTGAGAGCGCGGTCTGCATTTCCTCGAGCACCTTAGCGTTGACGGCATCGGCTTTTTGTTGCATATCGGCATCAACCTTTGCTTTTAATGCAGCGGCGGCCTGCTGCTCTTCCTGCACACTGTTCCATTGCGCTTGGTTTTCAATAGCCTGGCCGATGCTAATAGATTCCGGTACTGCGCCTCCTGTAGCGCGAATCTCTTCAGCTCGCAGCAGATATTCACCGATTAGTTTTCTGTCCGGGTCGGTTAACTGTTGGATATTTCGTTGAAGCTGCGGGTCTTGTTTCCAGTCCCCGGTTCGTGAAAGTTTATAATCCTTCGGATCTGAGCACGCGGCGAGCAATAGGCAAACTGCCACGGTGCCAAGTAGTTTAAATTGCATTGATATCCCCTACGCTCATGTGGGCGGACGCGGAACTGCGAACGCGAGAGGCCTCAATTTGCAGTTTTGCACGCAATGTTGTCTGTAGGGTTTTCCCGATTTGAGGTGGCGGAGCGGGAGGGGCTTGCATGAAGAGTGCACAGCCAGACACAAAAGCGTTTGGTTAGCCCCTTCTGCGGGCGACCCGATGATATTCGGGTTGTCTCGTTAGTCAGCCTGCCATCCCTTAATCGTTCAGGTCTGCGCAAAGACTTCAAAGTGAGCAGGAATTCCAGCAGTGCGCCGTAGGATATCCCTTCAAGAAATAGCTAATCCCGCCGTTATGGTTAATGTGCTTGGCCTTTCTGGCCACGCCTCTACTGGCGAGGTTTACCCCGATGAAATATGGATGTTTGTACTCTTGCCTGTTCTTGCTCAGTCCACTCGTTTATGCACTCGAGCCCACCAATGCAGGCGCCATTCGTTTTGAAGGGCTTGTGACAGACCCATCGTGTCAGATCACGCCGGCCGCGCTTCAGGCAGATGGGCGAAAACCTTATATAGCCGTTCAATTATTGGAGTGTCGCACGTCGGTCCAGGCCTCGTTAGGAACCTCCGTGAATGCAACGGGTTATCTGAAAAACCACGTGCTCCGAGCAGACAGGCTCACCAACTTGCCACATCCGCAGGTCGCTGGTGAAAGCATGATGCTGACCCTGGATTATTTTTGAGGTTTTAGCAGGCAAAGTCACGGGATGCCAGCCACGCCAATCGGCGTGATTGCGCGCACGTTTCGGCCATTGGGAAGGGGGAGGCGGCCTCTGAAAGGCGGTCAGGTAAAGTTCAACGTCTCCAGGAAACTGCTGCGAGCGCTTGTCGCTCAAGGGCGATTGCTCATTACCCCGGGAGCAGAAATTGCATTACTGCTCCCCCATGACATCGGTTAATTCTACTGCTAAAGACGGACGCCGGCGGTAATCATGGCCGCACTGGTGCCCAGCAATACGAGCTCGGTGGCTACTGAGCCGAAATGCGCTCCTAACGATGGAATAATCGCCGGCGCGACACCAAAACGGTTCAACGGAATCTTATCTTTGTAGTCGCCGTGGTACCCTTGAATCAACCCACCGCTTAATTTCAAGTACACCGGATAGGTGGGATTATCAAAACGCTTTCCAGCATACAAGTAGAACGACCGTTGACTGAATGAATTTTTGAACGTGGACGCCCCGAACAATAGGCCGGAGTCTTCGTTGCGCTCCAGCCCCAACAATTCCTGGGTGTTATTATGATCGGGATCTGCGGAATAGTGACGGGTGTAAAGACTGGTTTGTAGGTACCAAAAACCCTTGCTTTGTTGTTGCAACGGCTCCTGCGCAAACGCCGGCAGATATAGCCCGCAAAGCAATAGACCCCAAACCTGTCGCCGATAAATTTTAGACATTTTTCGAATCACTCTGCAGGCATGCACCCACGCTTAAAAAGGATTTCATAGGTGAGCGTGCAATGAAAATATTAGGGACGACGCCTGGCGTCTCGCCGAAAATTTTAAGCAGAATGCTGCCGACGCCCAAAAACAATAATCATCAATTTGCGGCATTAATTATCAAACGCCACTCAGGGTTTCCTGTCGGTGTGTTAGAGCTGTCCTGCTATCTAAAAATGCGCACGCTCGTCGTCCAGCTGGACGTCGCTGGAAGCAGATGGCCGCGAGTTTATAATTGCCGTGAGCCCGCAGACCCGGACGGTCTATCGGGCTCATCCCCGGAATACGACGCTCCAGCTGGAGCGTCGGCGCCACTCCTAATATGTAAGCTTGGTTGATTACATCACCTCCGCTCACCCACCGACACGTTACCAACGTGTCAACGGTTTCGGCGGGGGTCCTGTCCGCCGTTTCCGAGTCATAGCGTTTAGCAGGGCAAGTGCCTGCTTGGTGTCAAGCCAATCCAACTCCGACAATGCATCGCAAGAAGATGAACGAACCACCTTGCGGTCAGAGTCACTCCGCGTTTGCGGCGCAGCCTGGCTGTCAGCCGCGCCTGTTTTATCATCGATGGTCACTGGCTCGATCTCTCAACGTGGACATGGCTTCAAAATGCATCCGAAAACCGATAGCGCATGTCATCGCAAGCACATCAGCAAAACTCGGCTCAGTAGACATCGAGAGCCTACGTAAAAGATTTGCGCGTCGATTGCTGGGGGGGCTGGCGGGCTGCGTTAAATCTTTGCACCGAGCAAGGTGACTCAATACACTATGCAAAAGGCCCGGATCATTTGCACGAAGGCAGTTTTGTAAATGTATCGCCAGCTCTTCATCTGAAATGACCCGAGGGATTGGACTGGCTTCAACTTCCCCAATTTCTTGTATTTGATTCATAGCGACCTCCTAAGAAGCGCGAACACCTAAGGAGCTGGCTTTTCGCGCATTTCCGATGTAGACCATCAATCAAAAACTCGATGCTTCCAACGAACTCTTTAGCGTTTGCTACACTTTCTCCCAGCCTAAGAATCTATACGCCACCCATGCCTGTCATTCGACAGTACACCGGCTCCGAATATCATCTTCTCAAGTTAACCCGCCCCAGGCCGACGCTTTGAGAACGGGGCGTTTGATAGCAATTTCAATGCTTGGTTGTTTTTCGTCTGTAGGGAATTCCTTCTTTCTTGTGGCGACAGCAGGAAGGATAAGTGCGGTAGATCATTGCACAGGAAAAAACAAGGCAACCGAATAGTCCAACGCGATGCAGCTGGTATCCAAATTACTGGAGGTCAGCAGCACTGCAGTGCTATCGAGCAGAACCAGCGTGCTTATCGAGCCCTATGCTATGTTCCAAACTCTTGAGCAGTCTTGTTCTAAGCCTGAGCGCTATTTAAAAGCGCTCAATGAGGCGAGCATCTTGTCGACACGTTGATGGAGGTGATGGAAACCGTCGAAGGATTCGCAGAGTTTGCAGGTTTTCCCTACAGTCGCCTCCTCGAATGTTGACATTAAATACGCCTAGACAAGGCCCGGCGAATTGTCCTATGCCAAAATTAGTCATCCTCGATGAATGTTAGAGTTTCCTATCGCCATACTGTCGCGCTGCAATGGCTTGCATCGCCATCAGCCAGATACCGCCCTCGGTATGAATGTGAGTGCGTGTAATTTTCCTTTTGAGTCCCTGGAGCAAACAATGAAAATCTCGCCCAGTCTCACTCTCGCCGCGGTTTTTTTTGCTCCTTTTTCCGTCATATCTCAAGCGGCTCAAATTGTTGATCTAACCCTAATTGGCCAGTTGGTACCTGTTGCATGTGATATCAACCTGGTGGGTGGAGCGGAGGTTAACTACAACGTGATTCCTATGTCCTCGCTCAGCAGCACCAAAGCCACCCCCATCACCCCCAATATGGGCGGATCGGACCCGATAAAAACCATGACGGTAATCTGTGATGCGCCGGCGCAGTTTGCGGTCAAGCTTTTGGATAACCGCGCCTCGTCGGTTAACCCTCTTGTGCTTACAGGCGGCCTTCCCGCCGGCACCTCAGCCGACCAACTCTTTGGTCTGGGCCAAGATTCCACATCCACCAACATTGGTGCTTATATCGTAACGGCCAGAAGCGCCGACCTTAGCGTGGATGGCGCAGCAGGTAAGATGATCGTGAGCTCGGATGCCGGTACCTCTTGGGTCGACTCAACCGCAGGCCAACTGCTCAACACGAGCGCGTGGCGTATGTCCTGGACGCCAGCGGGAGCCCCCTCAGCGCCCGCGCCGGTGGCGACTGTGAGCCAGGGGCTGGGTATTTCAGCGGGCATTATTCCAACTGCCACCCTCAATACCGGCAACGCAATTCCTCTCAATGGCTTGCTGACCTTGGAAGTGATTTACCTCTAAGGCAGCTCGAGTTGACGACACTCAGGATTTCCTGACAGTAACTGCGCAACATTTACGCTCTAATGCGTTGGAGGTTGCTGGTAATGCAACGCCCTCACAAGTCCCCCCTCCCCAGTGGGGGCGCCAGCAACCTCATTAGACAACCCGGCGCACTGACGCTTAGGTCCGACATCCCAACGGCATAACCCATTGAGCGCCTGCCCCATGGTGACCAAACGCAATATCGCAGTCGTGGCTGCCTCGCCTAATATTTAACCCAGCCTTGCGCTGCCCAGCTAAGAATTATGATTGCCAGCAAAACCGCACACCCTGGTATTCAGCTGGTTTTTCTCATCCCTTAGGTTTATATCCTGCCGCGCCTAAATAGCGCGTATCGGTCAACTACACCTAAGCGCACAACGGTTGAAACTGAAGGATTATCCTACATAAAGAAACTGGTTTCTGGTATTTAATGTTAATCAGAGGCGGATTGGCAGAGCGCTATGAACGGAAGCGCTTCATGGGGATGATGCTGCCTGCAGTACTGCCAATTCGTCTCGCTTCTTGGCACCACCGGTTCGCTCAAGACGGTTCGAGCTCGATAACATCCTTGCACATCCGCAGCGCTGAAAATTAGCCTACTTACGGATGTATCCTCTTTGGATAACGGTCTTCCTCCTGCCCAGTATCAAACAGCCAAAAATCTCAGCCTGAATTTAAGTGAATTCAGGCGTCACTGCGAATGTCGACTGGTGAACAGGTCATTAGCGTATTCCGACTAGTTAAATCGATAGAAGCGTTGGGCATTGGTAAAATAGGCAGCTTGAGTAAAATGCCAAATCGGCCTGAAGAAATAGCATGAGCCGCGAACGACCGTATTTCTCCAGGCCTGCTCACTGCATTAGGGCTGTTTGCCCTTTGTCGATTTGATGGTGTTTACGAAAGAAGCCTGCGGGTTCTCAGTGCACGCGTCGACAACTCGCGGGGTTTGTGTAAGCGTGCCATCGACGTCCATGACGGCATCAACAGGCGTACCCGACTTAGTAAAACCCTCAACAAAAAAGACCGCACTGGGCTGATATTCTTCATCCATCTCCAAGAAGTCTGAACATGTCCACTTATCCACTGGAGTTTTGGGTGCTTTCGCCGCCAAAACACTGGAGCTAACCAGAATCGCTAGAGTCGCAATAAACGCTTGCTTGGCTTGCATTTTATGACCTCGGGATTAGGGAGTGATATTGATAAGTGCACGCCTGTACCAGGCGCTCACTCACATTAATATAGGTGAGTAATGACCATTGCGCGCAGCGAGACGGGCCATTTTATGCACTTTCCGCGAAATAATTCGTAATTGAAGCAGGTGGCAAATAATCCGAAAACATACAGTTGTTTTTGCGGCTTTCCCTACAGGTATTGGGTGTGATTTTTGATAACGCGCACCACCTTATTTTTGGGAGGTAATCACCCACAACTTCGTATTGCCGCGGCCGATACAAGTTGAACTATCCTAATTAACTGGTCGGAAAGTAGTTTAGAGCTCCTCATTAGTTTAAAAAGCTGACGCGCTGACCAAGAGCCCGACCAGGTACTCACCGTATTGACGGGATCCTGATCCTGCTTCATGCAGGAGGAATGAATGCGACGATCAATAAATCTGCCTGACCCAAACCCAGTGCCTGCGCTCTGGGCGCAGCACAGAGACGGTCGATGTTGATACCCCCCCCCCCGATGAAACCACATAGCTAAACAGCTAAGCGCGATACACAGTTTGGTGCCTGCCGACCAGGTGTACTCGACCACGGCTAGCACGAGGCTCTGGGTGGGTCATGCTTTTTCGCGCATCCGGCTAAAGCTCTCTTACATTTGAGCCCGCATAAGCACTATGAAGGTTTTCCCTACAGACCCCTTGCAAAAACGCATGAACAATCAATGCGAAATTGGAAGTGTATAGGCGTGCAGTAGCCAGGATGAAAAATTGAGAATCGCCAATACCGTCCTCGTGCGCAATGACTGCTTGTTCAGCACAGCTTTCTGAACATGAAAAAGAGGGTACCTATATGTTGCTTGTCGACAGCGGTGATGTGATTAGGGACAACGCTCCTTTTGAAGAAGGAAGCGCCGAGCGCCACCTGGACGCGCTAGACATACATAGTTTTGACGATTGCCGAAATATTGGAAGCGGACCGATTTTTATCATCGCTTCCGGGCCCTCCGCTAAAAATTTCCCGATTGAACAATTTTCACACATCCCCATGATCACCGTGAATGGCGCCATTTCTGCCTTTTTGGGCACTGCGGTTCGCCCATATTTTTATGTCTGCTCAGATAAGAAATTTTCCACTCAACAGCCAGCGCTGTTTAATATTGCGATGCGCTTGAGTCAGCGGACAGCGTTATGGCAAGAACATGTCGAGGGTGAGTACATTCAACCGAGGGGTGAGCTTTATTTTTTATCCAAACCTGGAAAATCATCACTTCGAAACTATATATTTCGCAACAAGGATTTGGTCAGGAACTACTCGCTACTAAGCGCCCGAAAAAATTCTCTGGGATTCAGTAAAAATATGAGCGCTGGTTTTTTTGATGCGAGAACCGTTGCCTATGTAGCGCTTCAGCTTTGCTATCATCTTGGATTTAATGAGGTGTACTTAGTGGGCGTAGATCTTGATCAGCAGTCCGGCCGCTTTTATGAGCACACCAACTCATTTGTTTCGCCTTGTGATATCCAGCGACACCTCCAATCCAGGATTTTACCTTCGTTACGCTTCATGGCAAAAAAAATCATCAGCAAAAACTTCAAAGTCTACAATCTTTCCCGCAGCTCGTGCATTTCAAGCGACATCATACCTTATAAAGATATCGCAACGATTAGAGCTCGCTGATGTCACGGCCAAGCAATGCCGCTAGCAGTTTACAGTTCGTTACTCGTTTTGATCCTATCAGAGTAGGCACTATGGAACAGGACCTGAATAAACACCTGAACGAGTTATTAAGGTCGCTGTTATGGTCAGGTATTGTTCTGACGGTTTCAGCAATGGCCGGACTCGTTTGGATTTGCGTATGAGGCTTTTGCCATGCTGCAGGACCGTCTGCGAGTTAACCGCCCCTTGTCATGTCGCAAATGTGGCTGGCTCCCGCTCGAAAGGGGGCAAGATTTATTTCGAGTGCGCAGCAGGATTTTTTGCTTGGCCAAATTTCAGCCAGAGTTCAATCGTCCTGTGTTAGTCGCGGCTACTTCAGAAGGCCAACACGGTAGCGCCGTTTGGCCGGGATTTATTAGGGGGCGTTCAATGCTGGAACTTGCAGTTTGCTGGGGTGGAATTGCTATCACTGCTATCGGCTTCTGCGCCTATTCAAATGGCCATACCTCGCTCGGCTCGACGCTGTGGATCATTTCCGCTGATCTGTACATGGCCCTGGAGCTGTTCCAAAACTGGGCTAGATCGTAGGCTGTTGTTCCGCCGCGCATTCAAATCTCTATGCGCTCGCCGCAGCTACTCGGGGGCTTGAAAATGCAGCTCAAAAACCTGCCACGAAAAACAGGTTTCCGTTGTCTGTCGAACCGGTGTCGCCTCCTCATCGGTGAGCAATATTTGATCCAGCTCATCGCGAAGAAGGAGGAAGACATCACTGCTTTTGTTTGAACGAACCATCTCCAGTGTCCAATGATGCTTGTTCACCAAATACAGGTTGAGTAACTCTCGATAAGGAAGGGGGGTGTCTTGCTCCCAGATCGAGTGTTGGCCCCTGAGGCGCTCGGCAAAACATATTAATTTATATTCACCCAGGGCGAGTTGCGCAGCCTTAGGATAAACGCCGTCACGCCGCAAACTGGGGTCCTTATCGATACGATATTGATGTTTGGTAATAAGCTTGGTCCACACCGAGCGATAGTTCATTTGCACACACCCCGGACTGACGTGATGGGGAACTCATCGATATCATGGGCGCTCACCAGCGAGCATCAAAAACCTCTTAAGGCCCGTTTATGCTGCAGCGATTCGCGTTCGACCATCGCCGCGGCAACTAGAAGCGTCTATGACAACGCTCACGGACTCAATTCTCCTAAGCGCTCGAGAGGCCTCGTTTATGGCGTAGCCTGACCTTCGGTGCGCTTTTTCTCTACTTCATCGCGCGCAATTTCAAACCTTTAGGCAATTTTCTGCTTCGGATCACGCTCATCAAAATGCAGCGTAAAAGCCCCTCGCTGCTCGTGATTTTTCACCTGCAAACGAACCGGATAAGCTTCCACTCGATCCAGCTTGAGGTGAGCAATCTCCTCGCGAAGCAACAGGAGATAATCCTTTTCGTGCCGGAAGGTACGTGCATAATTCAACGTCCAGTGATGCTTGTTGATCAGATAGAGCTGTAAGGCTTCCAGCGGTTTTAGCGGCTCCCAGGGCGCGAGGAGATTATTACCGAGGCGTTGAGCAAAACATTTGAGCTTGTAGGGACCTAACGCCAATAAGGCGGCACTGAATTCGAAATTGATGTCCATGCTGTGCGAGGCTCGATGGAGAATATCCATGTGTTTTTTATAGAGTGCCGACCATTCTTGTTGATAGTCCATTTATATCGCCTCCTTGGGCCGTGATTGTGGGGAACCGACGGGGTACGTTGAACCAAGCCGACACTCTGGCCCTTGTTTGAATGCCACGCCCCATCCATCTCTATTAACGCTCGCTGACCTGCTCAGCCCCTTGGGATGCCCGCCAACTCAGCAACTGTTGCTTAAAGCCATAACTGGCAGTTTGGTAATAGGTAATGGCGCGGCTGATTAAAGGATCACTGACAATGGCTTGGGACTCGTGACTTTCGGTCAGCGCGGCATCGTGCCGGCGTAGTCCTTGGCGGGGGCTGAGAATGGCCAGGTCCTGGCCATCAAACAGGCCCAAATGCTGGTAGTTGCCCACCAATACTCGCGGCGGCAACGGATTGTCTTGCAGCAGATTACGCCCGAAAAACGTAGACAGATAATCCAGGTTCAGTAACCCCAGCAGCGTCGGGGCGAGATCAATCTGGCTTGCCAATTGAGGTGTTTCTCGGGCTTCAATCAGCTTCGGGGCATAGATGAAGAGGGGAATGTGATAGTTGCTAATCGGCAAATCTTCTTTACCGGCACTACCGGCCGTATGGTCCGCGACAAAAACGAAAATTGTATTGTCGAACCAAGGCTTTTTACGTGCCTGCTGCAGAAACTGGCCGATGGCGTAATCGGTATATTTCACCGCCCCATCACGACCATTACCAGACTTGATGTCGATGCGGTGGTCGGGATAGGTATAAGGGCGGTGATTGGACGTTGTCATTAGTTGCAGCAGAAATGGTTGCTGCTTGGCATAGTCGGCATCAGCCAGGCTCAGCGCTTGCTGGTAGAGATCCTCGTCTGCCATGCCCCAGGCGTTCTTGAAGTGAATCTCAGACTCTTCAACATTGCTTTGATCAACCACGCGATATCCATTGCCACTGAAGAAAGCATTCATGTTGTCAAAGTAACCGCGTCCGCCATAAACAAATACGCAGTCATATCCCACAGCCTTGAGCTGCTGCCCCAAGCTAGCAAAGCCGCTCTCGCGCCCCACTCGTTTAACGATCGATCGACCCGGTGTGGGAGGGATCGCTAACGTAATGGCTTCCAGCCCGCGATCAGTGCGAGTGCCGGTAGCGTAGAAATTGCTGAAGTACAGGCTTTCTTTGCGCAGGGCGTCGAGGTTTGGCGTTAAGTTACGTTGATCGCCGTTGCTGCCCATGTATTTGGCACTGAAGCTTTCAATCGTAACCAGGATGATGTTGGGCTTACGTTCGACCCCAGGATTATCGATTGCTCGGCGAATATCCTGCGGATCCTCGCCGATGAAGCGAGCATTGGGCTCGCTTAGCTCGCTGCGAATCTGTTGCCCAACCACCTCAGGCGCTAGCGTGCTGTAAAACTGGGGATAATCCAGTTCGTTGTTGCGAAATGCGGCGAAGAATTGATACGGACCATTGCTTGCCAGTTCGTTGTGATAGGTATTGCCACCCTGGGCACGAGGGGCGGCCTGGCTGAGCAGTTGCGCGCTGGCTAGGGCAGCGATCAGCAGTCCAAGCGTAATCCAAAGACGCCCACGCACAGTGGGCAAGGGGGCTTGCACGGCGGCGATGAATGGTTGGCGTAATGCGACACTCAAAATCACCGCCAACACCGCAAGAAGACTCAGCAACGAGCCGATAGGATACGACTCGAGCAGATTATTCAGCACCTCGTCGGAGTAAACCAAATAGTCGACGGCGATGAAATTGAAGCGCACCCCGAACTCATGCCAGAAGAGCCACTCAGCGATCGAAGTGAATAACATTGCGAACAGACTGACCCCCAGCAGTGCCTGCAAAAACCACCGATGGCCACGACGTCGCCATAAGGCTGGAGGGCAAAGCACCAGATAAAGCCCCATTGGCAATGCCGCATAGGCGATGAAGCCCAAGTCGTAGAGCAAACCAATACCGAAGATCGCAAGCAATGCGCTCCCGGCCTCACTCCAGTGAGTCAGCACTAACCACAGGCGGGTCGCGAAAAAGATGCTCAGCCAAGCGCTGCTTACTAGCAACAAAAAACGCATTGGTGCTGTCTTGATATGCCCCACCGTTTTCTCCTTATGTTGTGTGAAGCTCCGTGACCGTGACGGCAGTGCGGAGCCTGGACCCAGGCAGCAGCCAATCTGCCAGCATGCACAAAGCAGCACTTATTAAACGTGGGAGTTCGGCAGGCGAATGTAGGGAAATACCCCAAAACAAGGCGAAAACGTTTAGCCATTGCAACTTGGTAACGCGTGAGGTCTAACAAAGCTCACGCAACTACCAAGCCGGTTAACGCCTTCCCACTAGCAACTGCAGCCTAAATATCGACGATCTTTGAATGAGGCGCGAAGAGCTAAGGAGGAGGGGGTAGGTTCTATTGCGGCGCGGATGAAGTTGTCGGTGAGTGATGAGGTGGGCTCATCCGCGCATCGACAATCAGCCCTATGCGCTACTCGACCCAAACGCTTATGGGAGCGGAGTGATACCGATGGTAGGTACAGTGTTGCAACAGACCATGCAGGTCTGGCTCGGCTACCTTCCCCCCAGCGCTTATCATTGAGATATCGGCTCGTACTTCACACCTTAAGGAACAGCTATACCGGTATCCAACTCGAAGAACGCCTGCCCCTGAAACGGTGTGACATCTCGAATCTTTAACCGATCACTTTTTAAGTAAGCATTGATTTCGACCCGAATCGAGAACGCCTGGCCTTCAAGGCGGGTGCCGTTCTGGGCCAACGGCACCACGTAGTAGCCAGGAGCCATTTTCACGCTGCTGGTGCCATGATCCACCATCGCCGCGCCGCTTAACACGCGGCCCAGGTTTACCGGTCGACCATCTACCAAGGCATCCTTAGCGATTAAATTAAAACTTCCGTTTTCGCCCATTTTGAAACTTTCAGGATCGACTGCAGTACCTCGAAACAAGATCGCCATACGGGTGGGTTGCGGACACGTGACGTTCAGTTGAATGAAACGTTGACCGACTGACGCGCGGCCCGATTCGGAGGTGGTCGCCAACTCATAGGGATTGAATTGTCCAAAATCTTGCACCAACTGACTGCTTTGTAGCTGGCACTCCGAGGCGAAGACCGGCGAAAGCGAGCCCATCAGAACAATGAAATTCAGTGCCAGTAAGGGTCGACATTGCACGTTAAATACTCCATTAGACTGATCATCACGGACGCCTCAGGGTGATTCACCGGCTTCACCGAAAGGCTAGGGGCTGGCCGGTGAGGTTTTGGGCGAGGAGTGTGCGCGCTCTGGTGCGGTACACACGGCCGGTACCTGCTCGAATAAGCCTTCAGTATTATCCTGAGCTCCCAAATTGAAACTCAAGTAGCAATCCCCACCTCGCAAGCTGACGCGCAAGTCACTCTGGCTAGTGTCATTCAAATAAATCTTGCCTTCATCTAATACCACGGTGACAAATCGTTCAGCACCATCAAACACCGCTGCACCTTTAGGTAATGGCTTACCGTTGCTGTCGGTCACCGTTAGCAGTACGCGCCGTACCTTGGAAACATTAAATTTCAAGTAATTCACCGAGCCTCGACCTGCCGCCACACGCTTATAGCCATTATCAATATCGGCATTGCGCGGTAGGGTATAACTCACGACCTCGACTTGACTGTCGCTGAACGCCGGAAGTCGAGCTAACACTGCTTGGCCGCGACTGTCAGTCCAGACCGGACCACTGTTAGTGATCAGTTTGACGCCCGCTTCCTCGCCCGCCGAGACAATCCCGAAGGTGTCTTGAATTTGATAAGGTGAAGCGGTCAAACCATTGGCATGCAGCACCAAGGCGCCGCTGCCGCCGACGTTATAGTTATTGCTGTGAGCGCCATTATCGGTATAGCCCGCACTGACTTGTGCATAGCGTGGCAAGGCGGATACGTTGCCCCCCCAAGTCATCTCCCGATCACTGCCGCGACCTAGCTGCTGGCCCATTGTCAGGCTGTAATTGAGCATGTCGTTAACCGTCTCGCTGTAGGTGGTTCCTATCTGCTGCTGCTCGGCGCTGGTACGACTGGCGTAGGTGCGTAGGCTACGGCTTGCTCCTAAAGGAATGCTGAAACTCAGATAAGCAGAATTGGGAATATCTCCACTGATGTCATGCTGCACGCTGGCATTGATGGAAATGCCAGCAATCGTATGGCCCCAAGATAACGACAGGGTTCGGTCCCACGCATTATCGTTATTGAGCGACTGCATAAAATTCATGCCGAAACCGCCATAAGTTGGTGAGCTCCAACTCGCGCCGACATTGAATTGGGTGCGTTCATCGCCTGCAAAGTCTTCTTCCTCCTGGGCGGATTGCACCGCATCCATCAAAGAGCGATAGCCAGACGTTTGGCGGGTCATGGAGCCATTGACGGCGAATCTTTCGGTTAAGCGCGAACTGAGCGCCACACTGCTTTCCACTCCGCTTTTGCTTAATGTTTGAGCTTGCGATACGGTCGTGCTTAAGCTCAAACGGGTGTCCTGAGTGAGCAAATGATCGGTGATCACACCGATGGAGTTATAGTCTTGGGCGATCATGACTCCAGCTGAGAGCTTGTCGCGAGCACTGAGTAACCAGTCATCGCCCGCCGACACGACCATCGGTTCCTCAAGCCCAGAGGTGTCATTGATATTGCGCACTTTGCCCGCTGCTATCGATAAGCCATTGGTGGTTAATTCAACCTGGCGCAAAGACGCAGCGGGTAAACTGAAGGTGTTTTGCGAATTATCTGATTCAAATACCGTGACATCAACATTCGCGTTACTTCGTAGCAGAGGCACGTTGGTCAATTGAAAAGGGCCGGCGGGAACCACCGTAGAATAAATCAAGATGCCATCTTGCTTCACTTCCACCCGAGCTTGGGGGGTGGTCGCGATACCCTCAATGGTTACCCCACCTGATGCTTGAGCGCGTAACGCACTATCGGGCACGACTTGCACACCGGTAATGGACGCACCGGGCAACACCGGATTGAACAAATTGAGTTGTCCGACTTGAAGCACCGATTTGAAGGGCACGAAACTGTGTTCGGCGTAAGTGTACAGCTGATCGGTATTGCGCTTACCGTTTTGATCGGTGAAAGTTTGTCGGCTACGCACGCTCCAGTCGCCCAAGTTCAATCCGGCCTCGGTATTGATCGAGGTAAAGTCACTGGTGGTGCCAGAAAACTGCGATTGGGTTTTTAGAGCGTCGTAGTTGAGGATCGCTGCCATACCGCCGGAACTGTATCCCGAAAAATTTTGCTCCAATGGCTTGAGGGCATTCGAGGGAACGGCGAGACGAACTTCGTCTTTGTTCGGTCGCAAATCCACATCTGTTTGTGGGTATAACGCCATAAAATCGACACAAGGGCTTGCCCCAGAAGGACCTGGACTGCTCGAAGCTGTACTCTCAGGGGTGTCAGCCCAAGAAGAAAACTCTCCAGTGGAGGCCTCCAGCGCTGTATCTAGCGAAGCAACAAGCGTCGCTCCAGCATCTGCCGTGGGGAGTACCGCCGTTGCCTGGGGAGGGCGGTCAACGGTGCTTGGAAGAAGCGGTGCCCCATCTGATGGCAAAAGCAAGCCAGCCTTATCCGCGAGACGCTGGTCAAAACACAGTTGGCCTTGCGTATCAAAATGAACTGCAACCGAGCCGAGATTATCACCGTTCACAAACAGGGTGACTTTGTGCAGTCCCGGTAAAAAACGGGCTTTATCATTAAACATCGCGGCCAGCTTGGGGTCGATCCCGCGGCTGATCAGGGTATCAATGTCAAATACCACACCTGTATCGGAGGTTGGCACAGCCGTTTTGGTTGACTGGTGTTCAAACGTTGAGGTGACCGTTACCTCAGGGGATGTGGCCGATCCTGAGGGGGAAGACGCGTTGGGCACAACCTCGATGGCGCTGTTTGTTGGAGCTGCAGGCACCGTTCCCTCTGTACTCGTGGTCATTTTTGTCACGGCGAGGATTTCGGTTTGATTGGGGGGCGGCGTCACAGCCAAAACGTGCGAGCTCGAAGGGATGCGGGATAATCCCACATTGTCGGCGCTCGACGAGTCAGTTATGGCTCTGGGAGAAGCTAAGGTCGCCGCTGGCGATAGGGGCAATTCGGGGGCTAAAGACTCCTTCAGAGGCGAGCCATCAGGACGGGGAGCAGGAGCAGAACTTAAGCCCGGCTCGCCCATGGCCAATGAATTGGCGAGCATCAGCGGGATAAACAATCCAGGAACGATCGGATGGAACAACCGCGTAGCGCACATAGAAGTAGTCCATCACAGTGGGTTAATGGATACCACAGGGACGGTGGCTTACTGTGAGGTACAGGCACTCAACGGTGTGTCGAACTGATTTAAGGCATACCCATATACACTGGCAGGGTGAATGCGCATCGACGTCGCACCGGTAATTACACGGCCTATTTGGAACTCATGGTGCGTACTGGGCAAAATATAAGCTTTGCTAAATTTGACCTCTTCGGCTACTGGCTGCAGCGAACCAGAAAGGGCCAAGCGTACAACATAAGGACTGTCGTTAGTGACGTGTAACGTGTCACCACATAAAGACCACTTTAAAAACTTCCAGGGCGCCGCCTCTATTTTCAAACCCTTCGGTGAAATAATGACGGGCAGGTTCTGGCGAAAGGTGACGCCCACGCTGTTAGGTACTTTATATTGCACCGTGGGAATGCCTTCAAAGGTCACTCGCATCAAGCGCTGCACGGTGAATGGCTTTTTGTTTTGCAGGATAAACCGCACGGCTTGGCTGTCCCCGCCTTCGACGCGAGCAACGGGGGGCGACACGACAAGTAACAGCTCAGGGTCTTCTGGAATGGTTTCCAACGAGGTATACAGCAACGCGGCGTATTTATCGGTATTAGTCACATTCATGGTGGTTTCACCTTGGTCTTCGCTAATCAACACGACCGAAGAGGCAGGTTTCATACCCGAAGAAAACGAGGGGCCAGCAAATAACAAACCAAACATGAGTATTGCACACGCTGCATCAGTTTTATAGTTGGCACCCATCACCATAATAGAAGTCCTCACATGATAAAAATAAACACCTTGATATGATGTCGTGAGGTAAACCTGAAGGCGTACCCGAGACGTATTTGTCATTTATTGGCCCGGCGTAAGATTTAAACCTATGCCGTTATAAGTGCCCCGTTGTCACTTGTGTGATGCGTTATTCATCGAACAGCACTGGCTTAATCATCAGGGTCTGTCCATATCTCATTCATTGCCGCTACGCCTCAGGTTGCGTAAGGTTTTCCCTCTTTTAGAAATGCTGAATGGACATTTTGTTATGGAGGGCAGTAACAGAGAGTCTCAGAACAGCGACCCAATGCGGAGTACGACCTCATGAATACGCATCAAAGGCTGCTCAGACCATTGAGGAGCATTGTCTGAGAGATTATTTAGCCGGGAGGCGACGACGAACCTCTTCCGACTCCTTGTTAGGAGGGCTCATGGGTGGACGAAAACCGCTTTTGCGGCGCAGGACGGCAGTGACCGCTGGGAAAGCAGGTCATTGAACGACGCGGAGCGCGCCAATCGGCGAATGACCGCGTTAAGCCATAATAGTTTTATTTTTTGTAGGAAAAAGCTGACGAACGGCGCTATTTTTTGGGACGTACGTCCTTGTTCATTTGACTAAGTGACGCTTCTATAGGAGGGCAACAGGACAAACTTATCGAGGACGTACGATGAGTCAAAAAATAAAAATATTCAGAGGGAAGGCTTTGACCGCGCTCATCACCGAGAAGGAACTAGCGATGCAATTGGAAGCTTGTCTTCGCCGCAGTGATCCGCAGTTAATGAGCCGAGTGGCTCGATCCATCGTGCAGTCGCATTTTCCAGAAATATATGGAGAAGCGATTATGCAGAGACATGCCCCTAACCGCTTACGGCTTAAGCGCGTTGCATGGCGATACTCGCCGCGTCTCACTTTACGGGTTCCCCCGCAATTGAGGTGCGTGGCAATAGTCTGGGCTATTGGTGTGTCTGTCTGTTCCGCGAGTGGTCAGCATTTCGCCCCCCGAGTGGCGGAATACCGCTACCAAGCGTCATTGACGCCCGCGCCATGGGTGCCCGCTGTGCTTGATTCTAAATAATTTTAGGTTGCCTATCACGGCGTGTACGGAGCTTCACAAAACGTCGATTGGGTTGATGCGTATGTAAATGGCATCCCTAAAATCGGCGTTTTTCCGCTTCCACCAGTCCGCTGGTAGCACCCATGGCTCGGCCCGCGTCGAAAAAACAAGGTATCGAGTTGTTGTAAGTACAGCGGTCCCAATGGTGCCCATCAAATACAGCTCGCCTGGAGCCAGTTCCCCAGAGCGAGGACGACCTTGTTGGGTTACCGATTCTTATCCGATCTGATTTCTCGGATTTTCACTGGCTTCTCGCTAGCTAACGCTTCACCGTATACCTTGCGCAGCAAAGGACTGTTATCGATAAAATCAGCAGGATCGATATTTTTGCGCCGAGCAATCATTGCGGCATACACCAAGCGTTCACGCTCTCGGCTGAGCTGCTGATTAAGTGTTGCCACCTGAGCTTTCAGTGACTCGATCTGCTGATCTTTATCCCGTTCCTTCGCCGCTTTTAGCGAGCTGATTTGGTCGAAGGTTCGCTTACCTTGTGTATAGGCTTTGACGAGGTCCTTAACCCGCTGAAATTCTTGCTCAAATGCTTTGTTTCGCCATAACGTGACCCTTGACACGCCGAGCTGACTCGTGAAGTAAGTCCAGCAAAATTCAGTTGGTTCAATCATCTGGCGCTCGAAGTGATTGAGCAGCATAAACGCCTGCTTCCATTGCTCTTGCGTAGTGGCCATTCCCCGGTTCCTCTTTACCAGTGAAAGAACACCGTCATCCGGTGCCGTGCCTTGTTAGGAAAAATCTGGCCTTAGTCAATCGTATGGCGAGCGGCACTAAGGCGCCCACTGTTCTGGATGACCGCCAGATCCACCTGACGATTACCTACTTAAGCTGGTTTGCGGCAATATTCAAATTGCACTATCGCTGCGCGGCGACGGGTCTTGGTCATGATGCCTACCCAACAGCAGCACACCGTTCTGCACCCAGATACGTATCAACCCAAACGGACCATATGGCATGGTGGTACCAGGCAGGGCTGGCGACCAGACAAGCTTCATCAATATGGCTCAGACGTTGGCGTGATGATCTTCCTAAGAATCATAACGTCCCAGCGACCTCTTCAGGGGGCCGCCGCGAGGGAGAGGGACTGATCTCTGATCTTTTGCAAGCGCTACACACTGTCCAAGGGTGGTGTTCCACATTGAAAAGCGCAATCATCGGGTTTGGAGCCTTGAGCTCGAAACGGTTGAAAGTCTTGGACCTGTGCGGCTTGGGCGGTGGTCATGATCAATTGGGCGCGCTCAAGGATGGCAGTGGCATTTCTGAACAGCGTCATTTGATGCTCAATGTGCATCTCGACCGATTCAGCTGGCACGTCTGGCCGATTTAACACTTCAAACAACCGTGCCAGCTCCTGCTCAGCTTTGTCACGTTCGTTGGTGATGTTCTGGCGCTGAATCGGATCATGCAGGTCAAATACAAACTCCCGGCAACCTAACCCTGCATTTCCCGTTAGGCATTTGAGGTGGTACTCGCAGGGCTTCAAGTTGATGTCCCTTACGCAGAACCCCAAAGGGCTGTAATGAGCCGTCTGCAAGGTGAGGTTCAACTGGGCCTGGATATCTTTCAAGGAAAGTTCACTGCGTTTCCAGGACTGTAGCTGCTCAGGCAACGAGCCAAGAAAGCGGGTATGTTCACCCAGCATCAGTTCACCTACTTTCTGAGCTCGTTCCCGTGCGGTTTGATGGTCGTAATGAGCGCCTTGAGGCTGGGTTCGGCCCATCCATTTATTGACGATGCTCGCAGCTAACCCAGCACGAAACAATGAATTGGTTTGCCAATGTCGTCCTTTATGGGTTTGAAAGGATTGGATGACCTCATCCTCCACCGCCACCCCATAACGGGAAAAGGCCGAACCCCGTGCAAGCCCTTGCTCGCTCGGTTTGAGGGCATAAAGCGCCGCACCGTAGGACAGCACGCAGGGAATATAAGCCTGGTAGGTGCCCCCCAAACTACTGGGAACCACAAATAGATAATCGGAGACTTTTTGCGAAATACGAAAAGCGTTGGAGCTGATAGCCAATCCTTCCGACAACACCTCCTTGACCATTTCAGCCAGCAATTCAGTTTGGAGGCGGGTATTCAAAGCCACAAAATCCTGCGAAATAGCTTGGGTGATGCTGCGGTATTCCAATAAGTAACCTGTACCGTGTGCATACTTCAAACCCGTCGTCGACGCACTTTTACGAAAAAAGGTTACAGGGGCAGCATTCAACCGCAGGTAGGAGAAAAATCCTTTTTTAGAACCCTTGTGAATCATGGTCATGGATTTCTGACCAAACCACTCTGGATAGAGCTGTTGCGCATCCAGCAGGGGTAACAAGCGGCGATAATCAAATCCTCCCCCCATAACGTGGTTAATGGCCGCGACCGCCTCGTCATAACCACAATAAATGATTGCTCGACCGCAACTTACGGTCTCCCCAAAAAAAGCCAGCCATTCGACCCGATTTAAGGCTTTCGAGCGCAACCCTTGAAAAGCGCTGGACTTCACCTGCCGGCTGCAAGGAGGCTGCCCATGAATAATTTGGAACACCTCTTCGTAGGTGAATCTGTGGGTACGCCACGTAATCATTTCGTTAAGGCGGCGCTTGATATCGGCACCGACTAAGTAATGGGTATGTTTAAAACGCCCGACCGGGGTAGACCTCACGTCAAAACCTGAGCGACGATAGAAAGCCAACAACGAGTCCACGCCGACTGCCGTGGATGCGAAGGGCAAATATTGCGTCAATTGATGAAGCTCAATTTGTGCTTCATCCGCCAGGGGCTTGAGGAGTTTGAGACAGGTTTGGGCGCGAGTCGCGTTAGCGGCGGACAATGCCGTCAACTGTTCAAGCGCGACCTGTATGTCGGTGTCTATTTGTGCCACACGACGGTCAAATCGCTTCGCCAATACTGTAGCAAGGGTGCCATTTTCAATCTCACTGGCTCGTTCGCGCCAAAGGCTGCAGATTGCGTCAATCCTGCGCACGGCATCTTGAATAACCGGGCGCCAAATTTGTGGGATATAACGCGCCATAGGAGCCGCGCCTTTCTCAGTCCAAACGTTACAAAAAAGTTGTCCGTTGCGCTCAACCAAGCAGTTCTTGGGAAGGCGTAACACTTCACCTATCCGCAATCCCAAACCAAACTGAAAAACTTGCGTTAAGATCGCCAGTCGATCAAGTTGTGCTCGAATACTCTGGTCTGGCGAGTGATCCAGGGCCCATTTTAGTTGGATGATCGCGCCGATCAATGGCGGCAGAGGAAGCTTTTCTTCTGCCGCAATTCGACCGTAGCGATCTGTTCGCTGGAACTGCGCGCCAACTCGGATGGTGGCAATCGGCTGTGTTAAAAGCTGGTGCGATGCCATAAAGGCCATGAGTCGATTTAGATCATTGCACAGCCCTTCGCCGTGGGCATACGACGTCCTGATATGATTAAGAGTCCGATCATAGGCGTCCTGATCGATCATAATCAGACTTCGAACATCGACTTTGATGAGCATCTTGAAGGCTGCGGCCAGGCTTTTGACGCGCGTCGCTCCCAATGCTTTGTTTCTCTGGCGAGCATTCCATAACAAGGTGGTTACAAAAACTTTATTTAAGGTCGCCAATTCCGGCACCAAGCCTGGTACGGTAAGGTAAATTCGCACTTTACCCTGATACAGCCAGTACAAATCATCCCAGTGCGAAGTCGGAAATAACTTCAATTGCTCGAACCGCGCCTGAGCTTCCTCAGCCAGCCGGCTTAGGCGCTGTTGCCGCTGCGTCTGCATATGCTGTTGCTCACCAATAAGCATGGCATCACTCCTCCTGCTTGTGAATTAATGTCACGCAGTGGCCTTGTGCGTAGGCAATTGCCGCCTGACAGCCGGCAATTGAGGGCTCAAAGGCACTGACCACCGTGGCCGTTGACACCGACAACAGCTGCGCTTGGCGTTGGGTCAGTTGCTCCAGAGCCATGCGATGCGCGTGAACATCTTTGTTGGGACAAAAGCGCTTACAGGCGTAACACGCCACCGCGGGCTCATCAAAACATGCCGAATCGGTGGCACATTGGCCGATGGCAGTGAAACTGCGCGGCTCGTAGATGGGCCGCGCATAGAGATTGCCCTTTAGATCCTCCGTCCTCATCCACGCGGCCGTAAAGTGTCGCTGCTCAACGCGGCTTTGGGTTGCCTGCTCCAATACTTCCCACATTTCCTGAGTGAACCGAAAGTAATGTTTGATGCACAGTGTGTTGCTATGGTCCAGCAGGTCCGCTACCTCCTCGGGTGAACACCCGGACATCACCGCCTGCGTGCCAATGGTGTAGCGAAAACGGTAAGGGTGTAGGTTGAAGTGTCGCCCCGTTCGGGGCGACAGCGGGAAATGAATCTGAGCGTAACTCAGCATGCTTCTTAACAACGAAGCTCTTCGGTGGTAAGCGTAAGCTTGCTTATTATCAGCGGCAAAGTAATCGCCTGATCGTCGAAGTTCTTCACGCCACAGCACGCTACCGTGCGCATTACGCACGCGCTCCAAACGCAGCGGCTGCGTGGCCATGAAAAGTGGAAGTTCCTGTAAGGGGATGTCTTGAGCAACGAGCTCTACCGAGGCGATCACTTGGTCGATCAATGTGGCCGTGCGTTCACTCAGAATACGCGCACTGAATTGCGTCCGGCGGTGTTGCGCGCCGTTTTTTACCCGGGGTACATTGAGGTAACGCACGCCCGTTTGAGGATCCGTTAAAAAGTCTTGACGTTTTAAAAGGGATAGCTGAATAGGTCGCAAACCATGACTCAAACACAAGTCGACTAACAGCCGTAAGGGCAAGGAATGGCGTGTATTATCCACCTCGGCAGAAAGTACACTGACTTCTTCTCGAGTGAACGGGCCATGTTCTTCATCCATCAAGAATAAGGCGGAATAAGCATTGGGTCTGCGGAAATAGCCGTGCAATTGCGTGATATTTTCGTAACCTTCCGCGCTCAGCAGCTCATACTCGTGTAACAACAGAAAGTTGGCGAATTCCTTAGCGCAGGCGATCCAATGCATTTTTCTAGAGGAATCCGCTTGTACCGCGAGTTTAGTTAATACGTGTTCAACAGTGATCCCTGCATTGACCTGGGACACGAAGCGTTGCAAAAACCAGAATTTCTCCAGCAACGTCGCTGCATGATAACGCTGCACGATATATTGCACATAACAGATGAGAATCTCTTTTAAGTCATCCGCCAGCTGATTGAAGCCGTCCGTTTTAAGATAAACAAACTGCGTGGTGTCATCAGGAACAATAATGACCGGCTTGAAATCGCCATCAGGGGTAAACAATTCGACGTCATAACCCAAGCGGCTTCTCACCGGAAGGAAGCGCGACACCTTCACGACGCTACTCCTATTCAACACCCGCCTTGAACGCGTGGAGGGCCTGCTGCTGAATGAGCACTTGCGATGCTCTGACTTTGCGTTGAATGGAGCCTTTGGCGTATCGCTCCGGCATCTGACTATTGCGAACCCATCCACCGGCCGCTTCTTGAATCGGCGACTTCAGTAATGTACGGCTCAGCGGGCTCTGGTCTTTAAACTTAAGATCAAGCGCGGTATCGAGCAGGTCATGGAATGTATTGCGCAAGCGGTGCGGACTGAGAAGTCCTTTGAATTCAGGGTGTTTCCGTGTCAATTCATTAAGAATGGCATTTGGTGTCTGCAGCGATAAAGGTAAGCCGTCTCGATATGAAATAAATAAGTAACTGGTGGATTTCCACCCGGTAAACAGCACCCTGACCTGAGTAATATAATATTCAATCAAGTTCGCTAGATCTTCGTGCAGCTCAATTTGTCGACCCAGAGTTTTCACCGAGGGCACTTCGCTGCGGGGGTAATCTGCAACCGGACCAACCTTAAAAATATCGTAATATTTACGATGCCCGGATAATTGAAAGTGATTAAGTTTTAATAGCAGCGTTTCGCCTTTGCGATTGCCACCCAGCATAAGCAGGAGCAATAATGCACAATTACGCCAACGCACTTTGCTGGTTTTCCAAGGGTTAAGCTTATTGCTTGGCGAGGGATCAATGATGCTGATAAATTTCGCCTGTAACGCTGGCGCAAGACCTATCTTATCTTGCCGGTCCGATTTGTAAGGAGACTTGGCGTATAAGTCAAAGCCGGCTTTCATTCGTTGATATCGCAACAATGCAGACTGCAGAGCTGCGCAATCCGCTTGAAGATTGTCTTGATAAAACGACCATAGGTAATGGATAAATGCCATAGCACCGCGCATGCGAGCTGCATACCACGCAGCGTTAACGGGCACTCCGGTTGAGCGAGTACAACAACAAAAGGAAGAGAATGCTTCGATTTCGCCGATTTTTAGTGGCTTTTGATCCGCGATGCGCTGGATTAACTCAATCGCATTGATTTCGCAAAATCGGTAAAGATGTAGGATGACAGTTTGATCTGCCTTAATGGAATTGATCCTCAATCCATTCTCGAAGCGTTGCAAAGCGTACGCCCCAGCAAACAGATCAATCTGACCATTGATCGCCACCAACTTAAGCTTAATGCCTCCCACCTTCGTAAATTGCACGGTGGTTAGCGCGTAAGCGGACATTGACATTTGCCCACCCCATGTGTCGCTGTAAAAAATTTACGGTAGCAGACGCCATGAAGGTCAGCAAAAAATGAAACAAAACCGCGACACACAAAATTATTTGGGCGGGACCACAAAAAATGTAACGTCAAAAAACCAAGATCAAGACTGTCGGCCAAAAACCCCCTCAGGGAGAGGGGGTGCTGCGACTTATCCATAGAAAATGAAACATGCTACTTATTATTACAGATATCTTTCAACGATTTGCCTGGTTTGAAGGCAACTGTGTTGCTGGCCTTGATTTTGACTGGCTCACCGGTTTGCGGGTT
>NZ_RCOB01000109.1:0-47937 GCF_004307665.1 Pseudomonas sp. Sample_16 | reverse complement strand
CCGTTTCGACGGATTAATCCCTGCGGCTACGCCGGGCTGGCGATGACCCAGCTGAGCGATCACGCAGGATCGATTGAATTTGCCGAGGTAAGTGCCCGGCTGCGCGCGCAGCTCGTCAAACACCTCGACTATGCTGAGCAGACGACCCTAACGGGCGGAATCGACTGATATGACTACTGATGCAGTGCAAACCATGATCCCGACGCAGGATGTTACCGAGCGTCCGGCCCCGCGTGCCAAGGTTGAAGCCGGCGTTAAGCTGCGCGGCGCCGAGAAGGTTGCACGCATCCCGGTGAAGATCATTCCGACCACCGAACTGCCGAAAAAGCCTGACTGGATCCGCGTGCGCATCCCGGTATCCCCGGAAGTCGACCGCATCAAGGCGCTGTTGCGCAAGCACAAGCTGCACAGCGTGTGCGAAGAAGCGTCCTGCCCGAACCTGGGCGAGTGCTTCTCCGGTGGCACCGCAACCTTCATGATCATGGGCGACATCTGCACCCGTCGCTGCCCGTTCTGCGACGTCGGCCACGGCCGTCCGAAGCCACTGGACGTCAACGAGCCGCAAAGCCTGGCCATTGCCATCGCCGACTTGCGCCTGAAATACGTGGTGATCACTTCGGTAGACCGCGACGACCTGCGTGACGGTGGTGCCCAGCACTTCGCCGACTGCATCCGTGAAATCCGCAAGCTGTCGCCAAACGTGCAGCTGGAGACGCTGGTCCCGGATTACCGTGGCCGCATGGACATCGCCCTGCAGATCACCGCCGCCGAGCCGCCGGATGTGTTCAACCACAACCTGGAAACCGTGCCGCGCCTGTACAAGGCTGCGCGTCCGGGTTCGGACTATCAGTGGTCGCTGACCCTGCTGCAACGTTTCAAGCAGATGATGCCGCACATTCCGACCAAGTCCGGCCTGATGCTGGGTCTGGGCGAAACCGATGAAGAAGTCATCGAAGTCATGAAGCGCATGCGCGAGCACGACATCGACATGCTGACCCTGGGTCAATACCTGCAACCTTCGCGCAGTCACTTGCCGGTCCAACGTTTCGTGCACCCGGACACCTTCGCCTGGTTCGCCGAGGAAGGTTACAAGATGGGCTTCAAGAACGTCGCTTCCGGTCCGCTGGTACGCTCGTCGTACCACGCCGACGAGCAGGCGAAGCTGGTCAAGGCCGAGCTGATGTCGTCCTGATCTGCTGAAAAGAAACAAAATCCGCCCGCAAGGCATCAAGGCTTGCGGGCGTTTTTTTTGGCATGCCCACGGCCACTGGCGTTTTTTCCTGCAACCTGCGGGGCGACGATCCCTCTTCTGTTTGTCCCCGTTCCTGACTACTGTGTGCTCAAGTGTTCACGCAGGGAGATTCACGGATGACCGTTCGACCGACTCACACGCTTTGTCCTCACACCCCGGTTCCGGCCTTGCCGTCGGAAGGGGTGATCGCTGTCATTGCGCCTGCCGGGCCGGCACCGCTGGACACGGACAAAGCCGTGCAATGGATGCGCGCCCGCGGCTATACGCTAAAGGTGTTTCCGGGCGTCTATGAGCGGGACGGCTACCTCGCCGGGAGCGATGATGTGCGCCTCAATGACTTGCACGCGGCGTTCGCCGACAGCGAAGTCGACGCCATCATTTGCTTGCGCGGTGGTTATGGCACGCCGAGGTTGCTCGATCGCATCGATTTCCAGCTGCTGCGCAGTAACGCCAAGCCCTTCATCGGCTACAGCGACATTACCGCTTTGCACCTGGCTATCAGTCGCTACGCGGGATTTGTGACATTTCACGGCCCGTTGCTCAACGCCGATCTGCTGGGTGGCCGGCAAAAGCCGACCGAGCCTTCTTTTTTCAACATGCTGCGAGGGCAGGTCAAGGCGGGTAGCTTATTGGCCCATCCGGCGGCCTATCCCTTGACCACGATTGAACCAGGCATCGCCCATGGGCGTTTACTGGGGGGCAATCTGTCGATGATCGCCGCGACCATGGGCACGCCCTACGAAATGGATGCCGAGGGCGTCATTCTGTTCATTGAAGACATCAACGAGCCGCTGTATCGCATCGACCGTCTGCTGACTCACCTGCGACTGGCCGGCACGCTGGGCAAGTTGCGTGGGGTGTTGGTGGGTGATGTGGCGGGGGTTGAGGTGCCGGCGCTGGAGCAGTTGCTCAAGCAAATGTTCGGGCCGTTGCGGATTCCGGTGTTGTCCGGATGGCGCAGCGGTCATTGCGATCCGAACCTGACGCTGCCGATGGGGGCGCTGGTCAGGCTGGATGCTGGGAACAAGGAGTTGGTGGTGGAGCAGGATGTGGTGATCAAGCCTTAGGTGCTTGTCGCCTGATAGACAGCTTTCGCGGGCAAGCCTCGCTCCTGCAGGTTGCGAAAACCCTGTAGGAACGAGGCTTGCCCGCGTTGATTTCAGCGGTTGCGCAAACCTTCCAGCAACTTGTGCGTCGGGTATCCGTCCGCCGGCCAGCCAAACGACTGCTGGGCACTGCGAATCGCTTTGCGGGTGTTGGCGCCGATTATGCCGTCGGCGGTACCCGCATCGTAATTCTGTGCGCTCAGCAGGTTTTGCAGCTCGATCCGCTCAGTTCGGCTCAGCGGCAAATCGTCCTTTGGCCAAGTGCCGCTGATCAGGCCCGCGCCATTGAATCGCTCGGACAACAGGCTGACACCCAGGGCGTAGGACGATGAGTTGTTGTATTTGAGAATGGCGCGGAAGTTGTCCAGCACCAGGAAGGCCGGGCCACGGTAGCCCGCTGGTAGCAGCAGCGCTGCGGACAAGTGTTCGGAACCTGCCGGGACCTGGCGGCCGTTGGGCAGCGAGACGCCCAGTTGCTGCCATTCGGCGACGCTCTTGCGGATTGTGCCGTCGGCCAGCACGTAGTTGAAACTGCCCGGCAATTGCACTTCAAAGCCCCACGGTTGGCCTCTCTGCCATCCGGAGCTTTGCAGATAGTGCGCGGTCGAAGCCAGGGCGTCGGTGGCGCTGCCCCAGATGTCGCGTCGGCCGTCGCCATCGAAATCCACGGCGTGAGTGTTGTAGGTGGTCGGGATGAACTGGGTCTGGCCCATGGCGCCAGCCCAGGAGCCGAGCATTTTTTCTGGCTCGATATCACCCTGTTGCAGAATTTGCAGCGCAGCAATCAATTGCGCGTGGGCGAATCCTGGGCGACGACCTTCGTAAGCCAGGGTTGCCAACGAATTGATAACTGACTTGCTGCCCTGGAACTGGCCGAAGTTGCTTTCCATGCCCCACACGGCAACGAGGGCCTGACGATCAACGCCATAACGCTGTTCGATGCTCTGCAGGATGTCGGCGTACTGTTCGACCAGTGCCTGGCCTTTGCGAACCCGCAGCGGCGACACGGCGCCATCGAGGTATTCCCACACCGGTTTTGCGAATTCCGGTTGGCTGCGATCGGCACGAATCACGCTGGAGTCGAGGCTGACATTGGCAAAGGCGCGGTCGAACAGGTCGGCACGAATGCCGGCGGCCAGGGCATCCTTGCGGAAACCTGCCTGCCATTCGGCGAAGGTCTGGGTCGGCTGGATGTCGAGGTTTTCACCGTTCGGTACCACCGGCGGTACAACCGCGGGGGCGGTGGCGACTGGCAGGGTCTTCAATGGCTGGGCGTCGGCGGCGGTGGGTTTTTCCGCGCAGGCGACTAGCAAAACGAGGCTGGAGGCAGCAATCAATTGGCGCAGGTGCCAACGACGGGAAAGACAAAGGGGCATGCACGGGTCCAGGGAAAACGGATCAGGTGCAGACCTTAACATGTTGAGCGGATGCATGCCTTTCAGGCTGCCAGAAAGTAAGAAGCCTCCCAGCTTTTAGACTGGAAGGCTTCGCGGCGGTAGCTGCCTTTGCCCTTGCCGGCTCGTTCCTGACGGCTGCGGAACAATGGCTGGGCGATGATGGATTTGGCCTTGTTGGGGCCGCGTTTGGACGGCTTTTTGCTCATGATGGACTCTCGCAAGTAAAGGTTTTTTGCGGGGCAAATCATCGGCTCAAGCGAGGCTTCTGTCTAGTCCCTAGGTTGTGCAGGAAATGTGAATCGTGGCGAGGGAGCTTGCTCCCGCTCGGCTGCGCAGCAGTCGCAAATGGGCAAGCGGGGCTTTTCTGAAGAAACGCGATGGGTGGACTGGGGGCGCTTCGCAACCCGGCGGGAGCAAGCTCCCTCGCCACAAAAGCGTTACTCGGCAGGCAACGTCAAACGCTGGCCAGCCATCAACAGCGTCAACCGACTCAAGCTCATCCACGGCGAACCCGCCGCCTGGCCCTTGATCTGCGCGTCGATGCGTTGCGCTTCCAACAGCAACTGCGCCCAACGTGGCGCCGAGTAGCGTTGCAAGGCTTTGCTCATCAGCGGTTTACGTTTGTCCCAAACCGGTGGTTTGGCCTGGCTGAAGGCTTTGTCCAGCGGCGTACCCTGGCTGTATTGCAACGAAATGTTGGCCAGCAGTCGCAGCTCGCGAGCCAAAGCCCAGAGGATCACCGGCGGCTCGACACCTTCACCGCGCAATCCTTCGAGCATGCGCAGGGCGTGGGCGGCCTCGCCGTTGAGGATCGCATCGGTCAACCCGAAGACATCGAATCGCGCACTGTCGGCTACCGCAGCCTGCACGGTTTCGACCGTGATTTGACCGCCCTCGGCCATCAGCTTGAGTTTTTCGATTTCCTGGGCCGCCGCCAGCAAATTGCCTTCGACCCGTGCGGCAATCAGTTCAACGGCGTCCTGGCTGGCAGACAAGCCAGCCTGGGACAAGCGCTGACGGATCCAGCTCGGCAACTGGCTGACATCCACCGGCCAGATTTGCACGAACTGGGTCTGCGCGCCTTCGACCAGTGCCTTGCCCCACTTGGTTTTCTGCGCACTGCCGTCGAGCTTGGGCAGGCTGATCAACAGCAGCGTGTCTTCGGCCGGCCGTGAGCAGTACTCGATGAGTGCGGCAGCGCCTTTATCACCGGGCTTGCCTGAGGGCAGGCGCAGCTCCAGCAGGCGCTTTTCGGCGAACAGCGACATGCTCGCACCGGCTTGCAGCAACGTGCCCCAGTCGAAACTGGCGTCGGCGGCGAACACCTGGCGTTCATCGAAACCCTGTTGACGGGCGGCGGTGCGGATGTCGTCGGCGGCTTCCTGGCACAGCAAGGGGTCATCGCCGCTGATCACATAGACCGGCGCGAGGGCACCTTGCAGGTGTTTGGCGAGTTGGGCGGGTGCGAGTTTCATAAGAGAGGGCGAACGGGGCGCCTGAGCGCCCCGCAAGTCTTACTGCTGCGGCAGTTCGATAGGCGACTGACGCGGGGTTTCCGCTTCAGCCTTCTGCGCCGCTTCCAGCGCGGCGGCTTCGGCCTTGGCCTTGGCTTCGGCAGTCTGTTGCAGTTGGGCCAACTGGGTCGGCGTGATCTGCTGCAAGCGCAGCATCATGCGTTGCACCAGCTCGCGACGCATTTCCTTGCGCGCATCGGCGGCTTCCTGGTCAGACCCCACCAGGTTGTTGCCATCGTGGATGAAGACCTTCTGTACTTCGAGCTTGTCGTCGATCAGCGACAGGTTGCCCTGGCTGAGGATCCTGTAGCTGAGCACGGTGTTCAACTGATACTCGCCCGTACGACCGGCGCCGGCATAGCTGAGGATGCGCTGGGATTCCTGTTCGTCGGCCAGGAACAGCTTGTAAGGCGCGCCGCTGTAGACCTTGACGCCGCTGCTTTGCAGAACCTGGCGCAGTTGGGTGACGGTGTCGCCGTAAGCGTTACGGGCGCTCAGGTCGAGTTCCGTGATCGCCAGTTCGGTGGTGCCGGTGCCGCGCAGCTGGAAACCGCAGGCGCTCAACAGGACCGCGAGGCCCATCACCAGCAAGTTGCGTTTGATCATTGTGTTGCTCCCCTTGAAACCATGTGGGCCGATCATGCGGCCCGAAAGGTTTTACTCAGCGCCAGGCATGGCCTGGCGCCCGATCCAATTAGCTGGCGACGATGTTGACCAGTTTCCCGGGCACCACAATCACTTTACGAATGGTCAGACCATCGACAAAGCGCAGCACGTTTTCGTTGGCGCGTGCGGCGGCTTCGACTTCTTCACGGGTCGCGGTGGCCGGCATTTCGATCTGGCCCCGCAGCTTGCCGTTGACCTGAATGACCAGCGTCAGGCTGTCCTGCACCAGTGCGCTGTCGTCCTGTACCGGCCAACCGGCGTCGATCACAGGGTCAGCGTGACCCAGCTGATTCCACAGCTCGTGGCTGATGTGCGGTGTGATCGGTGCCAGCAACAGCGTCACGGTTTCCAGGCCTTCGTGAATCAGTGCCCGATCCTGTTCGGTGGCTTGTGCGGCTTTTTCCAGAACGTTCATCAGCGTCATCACCTGGGCGATGGCGGTGTTGAATTTGTGGTTCTGGCCGACGTCCTGGCTGGCTTGCTTGATGGCCAGGTGGATCGAGCGACGCACGGCTTTCTGTTCGTCATTCAGGCTGGCAACGTCGAGTTTGCCCGGCAGGCCCTGGCTGACATGTGCCTGAGCCAGACGCCAGACGCGCTTGAGGAAACGGTGCGAACCTTCCACGCCGGAGTCGGACCATTCCGCGCTCATGTCGGGTGGCGAAGCGAACATCATGAACAGGCGGCAGGTGTCTGCGCCGAACTGGTCGATCATCGACTGTGGGTCGACGCCGTTGTTCTTTGACTTGGCCATCTTCTCGGTACCGCCGATTTCCACCGGCAAACCGTCGGATTTCAATTTGGCGCTGATGACCTTGGCTTTGCTGTCGCGTTCGAGTTCAACGTCCGCCGGGTTGAACCAGGTGTAAGCACCGTTGGCTTCGCGGCGATAGTACGTCTCGGCGATCACCATGCCCTGGGTCAGCAGGTTCTTGAACGGCTCGTTGGAGCTCACCAGGCCTTCGTCGCGCATCAGCTTGTGGAAGAAGCGTGCGTAGAGCAGGTGAAGAATCGCGTGCTCGATACCGCCGATGTACTGATCCACCGGCAACCAGTGGTCGGCCGCCGATTTTTCCACCAGGCCACCTTCAAAGTGTGGCGAGGCGTAGCGCGCGTAGTACCACGAGGACTCGACGAAGGTGTCCATGGTGTCGGTTTCACGCTTGGCAGGCTGGCCGCATTTCGGGCAGCTGCATTCGTAGAACTCGGGCATGCGCGCCAGTGGCGAACCGGCGCCGTCCGGTACGACATCTTCCGGCAGCACGACGGGCAGTTGATCTTCCGGTACCGGAACGTCGCCGCAGGCCGCGCAGTGAATGATCGGGATCGGGCAGCCCCAGTAGCGCTGACGGCTGATGCCCCAGTCGCGCAGGCGGAATTGGGTGCGCGAGGCGCCCAGTGATTTCTTGATCAACGCCACTTCAATCGCGTCGAAAGCGCCGGCGAAGTCCAGGCCGTCAAACTCGCCGGAATTGATCAGCGTGCCGTGTTCGCCATAGGCGTCTTGCCATGGCGCCGGGTTGGTGTCGCCAGCGCTGGTGCGCACCACCGATTTGACCGGCAGGTTGTACTTGTGGGCGAATTCGAAATCGCGCTCGTCGTGGGCCGGAACCGCCATGACCGCACCATCGCCGTAGTGCATCAGTACGTAGTTGGCGACCCACACCGGCAGTTTTTCGCCCGTCAGCGGGTGCTCGACGAACAGGCCGGTCGGCAGGCCTTTCTTCTCTTGAGTGGCAACGTCGGCTTCAGCCACGCTACCGCCCTTGCATTCAGCGATGAACGCTTGCAGCTCAGGGTTGTTCTGTGCGGCCAGGGTAGCCAGGTGGTGCTCGGCAGCCACAGCGACGTAAGTCGCGCCCATCAAGGTGTCCGGACGGGTGGTGAATACCTTGAGTGTGCCGACTTCGCCGATGGAATCGACGTTGTACGGGAATTGCACTTCCATGCCGCGGGACTTGCCGATCCAGTTGCGCTGCATGGTCTTGACCTGTTCAGGCCAGCCCGGCAGATCATCGAGACTCTCCAGCAGTTCATCCGCGTAGGCGGTGATCTTGAAGTAGTACATCGGGATTTCGCGCTTTTCGATCAGCGCGCCGGAGCGCCAGCCGCGACCGTCGATTACCTGTTCGTTGGCCAGTACCGTCTGGTCGACCGGGTCCCAGTTCACGGTGCCGCTTTTCTTGTAGATCACGCCTTTTTCGAACAGGCGAGTGAACAGCCATTGTTCCCAGCGGTAGTAATCGGGTTTGCAAGTGGTCACTTCACGCGACCAGTCCACCGCCAGGCCCAGGCTGCGCAGCTGGTTTTTCATGTAGGCGATGTTTTCGTAGGTCCACTTGGCGGGCGCTACGTTGTTCTTCATCGCGGCGTTCTCCGCCGGCATGCCGAAGGCGTCCCAACCCATCGGTTGCAGAACGTTCTTGCCTTGCATGCGCTGGTAGCGGGAGATCACGTCGCCGATGGTGTAGTTGCGCACGTGCCCCATGTGTAGCTTGCCGCTGGGGTAAGGGAACATCGACAGGCAGTAGTAAGTCTCCTTGCCTGGCTGTTCACTGACTTCAAAGGACTTTTGCTCGTCCCAGAACGACTGGGCGGCGGCTTCGATTTCACGGGGCTGATATTGTTCGTGCATGGCTACTTTTTGAACTGAATAGGGGTGGCCTAATCCTCTTCAATGCGACGCTGGACGGTAAGGGCGCCAATTCGGCGTTTCCTTGCCCAGACGAGCTGGAAGTGGAGTTACAGGAAGCGCCGTAGCATACATGACCGTGCTCTATCGAGGGAAACCCTGATTGCTGCCACGCGTCTTGCGAAAAACGCCGCGAGGGCCGTTGGTCGCGGCGCTCAGCCGGTTTGTTCATGGAAGCTAAGCTCTAACTGGGGAGTAGGTCTTATCTTCCAATGAGGTGAGGGATGGTTGAGTCACGACGCAAAGCTACAAAACCGGAGTTGTACGAAAGACTGATTGATCGTCTTGGATTGGCCCTGGAAGCGGCGAAAACCGCAGGCCGGTTGCGTGATGAACGTCCGCTGGAGCTGGAATTGCGTGGTTTGAGCCCCGCTGAGTTTGCTTTGGTCAAGGCGTATCTGGATCGCAGTGAGCGTGAGACACACGGATGCTTGTCCGAGGCAGTAAAGCAACTCGACGCACCACGCTCAGCCAAGATTATCTGGCTCAAGGACAAGGTACCTGGCAGAGACGCGGTAAAGGTCCGGTCTATGCAGTTCAAGTAGGTATCGAGCCATGCTCCAGGGTTTTTTGAAGCATAGTCCTTGCGTATTCATTGTCGCACTGCATCAACCCACTTAGGCTTCGGGCATCTTTATGGAGATGCTCGATGCCTTTTCGTTATTTCGTGAAACAACTTCTCTTGCCGCCGGGCCTTCTGTTGCTGCTGCTGGCGCTTGCCTGGTGGTGGCGCCGCTCCAGACCAAAGTTGGCTGCCGTGTGTTTTGCCTTGGGTTTTGGCGGCTTCTGGCTGATGAGCTTGCCGATTTTCGTGCAATGGAGCGCGGCACTGCTGGAGCGAGAGCCGCCGCTGGCGCTCAGCGAATGGGCAACACTGGCGCAACACGCTGATGCGATTGTGGTGCTGGGCTCGGGGCGCGAGCGCGGTGATTCGGCTTGGGGCGCCGATCAGCCGACCGGGGTGGGCCTGGAACGTCAACGCTATGCCGCGCGGCTGGCCAAAGCTTCAGGCCTGCCGATCTTGACCAGTGGCGGTTTGCATTACGGTACGCCACCCACCGAGGCCCAATTGATGGCTGACTCCTTGCGCGATGATTTCGGCGTGTCGGTGCGCTGGCAGGAAGGTCGTAGCCGCACGACCTGGGAAAACGCGCAGTTCAGTGCCCAGGTGCTGTTACCCGTAGGGGTCAAGCGCGTGGTGCTGGTGACTCACGCCTGGCACATGCCGCGAGCAGCCTGGAGTTTCCGCAAGGCCGGGTTTGAGGTGGTGCCGGCACCGATGGGCTTTTTGGGAACGGACAACGCCCGACCGCTGGGTGGCTGGTTGCCAGAGTTCAAGTCGATCTGGCAGAGCGGGCAGATGATGAACGAGGCGGTGGGGCAGGTGGGGTATTCGTTGTTTTATCGATAGGTCTATCGATTGACAACCTGTGGCGAGGGAGCAAGCTCCCCTGCCACAAAAGCCCTTTCGCCACAAAAGGCCCGCTCATCACATAGGCAGGTCAGGTTTAAACGGTCTTGGCCATCCGGTTAGCGACCAATGCCCAGGCAAACAGCAACACGCAGGTGATGATCAGCGGCCAGGAGCGCCATTGCAGGTAAGGCGTCAGGTTGTGCATCGGCACCACTTCGCCATACAAAATGCCGCGCTCGAACTGCGGAATCTGCTCGGTGATCTGCCCAAACGGGTTGATCAGCCCGGTGACGCCGTTGTTGGTAGCGCGGATCATCCAGCGTCCGGCCTCGAGTGCGCGCATCTGCGCCATCTGCAAGTGTTGCAGCGGGCCGATGGAGGTGCCGAACCAGGTGTCGTTGCTGATCGTCAGCAGCAGGTCGCTTTGGGCGGCCAGGCCGGCGGCGAACTCCGGGTAGACCACTTCGTAGCAGATGAACGGCGCGATCTGGTAACCCTTGGCTTGCAGCATCGGCTGATCGGCCGGGCCGCGGGCAAAGTCCGACATTGGCAGGTCAAAGAACGCAATCAGTCCGCGCAACACGTCCTGCAACGGCACGTATTCGCCAAACGGCACCAGTTTTTGCTTGAGGTAGGTGCCATCACCTTCACCGACGACGGTAATGCCGTTGAAATAGCGCTTCTGCTGATGGACCACTTCACGAATCGGCACACCGGTAATCAGGGCCGAATCCCGATTTGCCGCGAACTCACCCATCATGTCCAGGTAGCCCTGGGCGGACTCCTTGAGCACAGGGACTGCGGTCTCCGGCCAGATCAACAGGTCGACGCGCTTGGAACTCATGCTCATGTCACGGTACAGCGCAAGCTGTGCATTGAGCTGCGCCGGGTCCCACTTCATGCTCTGTTCGATGTTGCCCTGAATCGCCGCGACACTCAGGGGGGCGCCCGACGGGCTGGTCCAGGCGTGGTGCTTCAAGGCCATGCCGGCGATCCACGGAGCGACCAGCAACAATGCACCGATCACGATGAAGCCTTTACGCCCGGCGCGGATCAGACGCACACCGTTGTAGATCAGGGCCGCGGTCAGGGCCAGGGAGAAGGAAATCAGCCACATCCCGCCGACGGGGGCGAGCCCGGCCAGCGGGCCATCGAGCTGGCTGTAACCGGAATACAGCCAGGGGAAACCGGTCAGGAACCAGCCGCGAAAGGCTTCCTGGCCGACCCAGAGCGCCGCAAACGCCAGGGCATCCGCCAGCGGAGCTTCGTTGCGTCGCAGCCAGCGCGCCCAAAGCCAGGCCGGCAGGGCGAAGAACCAGGCAATCGCCGCCGTGAAAATCAGCATCAGGAAACCGGCCAGCAGCACCGATGCGCCACCGAAGTGGTGAATGCTGTAGTAGATCCAGCTGGTGCCGGCACCAAACAGGCCGAAGCCGAAGCACCAGCCACGGCCCAGGGCCTGGCGTGGAGTCAGCTCGCGCAGGCCGGCATAGAAAAGCCCGACGGCCAGCAATGCCAGTGGCCAGATATCGAATGGCGCCAGCGCCAGGGTGGTGATTGCACCGGCCGCCACGGCCAGCAGGTTACCGGGCCAGCCGGGGCGGGTTGTCCAGCGCATTTCAATCCTTAGCGAGCAATGGGCGTCAGGCGCAGCAAGTGAATCCGACGGCTGTCGGCATTCAGGATACGGAAACGGTAGGTGCCGATTTCGGTGATTTCGTTGCGTTTGGGCAGGTGCCCGAACGCGCTCATCACCAGGCCGCCGACGGTGTCGAACTCGTCATCGGAAAATTCGCTGTCGAAGAACTCGTTGAAATTCTCGATCGGCGTCAGGGCTTTGATCAGGAAGTCACCGCTGGGCAGCGGCTTGATGTAGCTGTCTTCTTCGACGTCGTGCTCGTCCTCGATATCGCCGACGATCTGTTCCAGCACGTCTTCGATCGTCACCAGACCCGCCACGCCGCCGTATTCGTCAATGACGATGGCCATGTGGTTGTGGTTGGCGCGGAACTCGCGCAGCAACACGTTCAGGCGCTTGGACTCCGGCACGAAGGTGGCCGGGCGCAGCAGATCCTTGATGTTGAAGCTGTCCCCGTTCTCCTTGAGGATCAACGGCAGCAAGTCCTTGGCCAACAACACGCCCATTACGTCATCGTGGCTTTCGCCGATGACCGGGTAACGGGAGTGAGCCGAGTCGACGACGGCCGGGAGGAACTCGCGGGGTGTCTGGGTCGCCTTGATGCTGATCATCTGCGAACGCGGGACCATGATGTCCCGTACTTGCAGGTCTGCAACCTGGATGGCGCCTTCGACGATGGCCAGCGCTTCGCTGTCCAACAGTTTGTTCTGGTGTGCATCGCGCAGAAGCTCCAGCAGCTCCTGGCGGTTTTTCGGCTCGTGGGCAAAAGCCTGGGTGAGCTTACCCAGCCATGACTTCTGCCCGTTGCTCGATCGATCTTCGCTCATAGCGATTACTCTGAATCCTTTGTTGTTTCGGTAGGGAATGCGTCGGTTTCGTCGTCCGCGTACGGATCGGGAAAGCCCAGTTCAGCAAGCAACGTTCGTTCCAGTGCTTCCATTTCTTCGGCTTCCTCGTCATCTATATGGTCGTAACCCAACAGATGCAAGCAGCCATGAATCACCAGATGTGCCCAATGGGCCTTGAGTTCCTTGCCTTGTTCAGCAGCTTCGCGTTCAACCACGGCCACGCAGATCACCAGATCGCCCAGTAGCGGGATGTCGAGAAACTCGTCCGGCACGTCCGCCGGGAACGACAGGACGTTAGTCGCGTAATCCTTTTGCCGCCAGGTGTGGTTCAGCTCGCGGCCTTCGGCTTCGTCGACCAGGCGAATGGTCATTTCCGAATCCGCCGTACGCTGGCGCAGGGCCAGTTCGCACCACTGGCGGAACTCGGCTTCGCTAGGGGCGCTGGCTTCGGTGGCGAATTGCAGGTCAAGCTCAAGCATCGCGGCGGCTTTCCCTGGCGGCTGCATCGTCGGCCGCTTTGGTTTCGAAACGCTCGTAGGCTTCGACAATCCGCTGCACCAGCGGATGGCGCACGACGTCCTTGGGCTGGAAGTGGGTGAAGCTGATGCCCGGCACATCCTTGAGCACTTCAATCACGTGGTGCAGACCGGACTTGGTGCCGCGGGGCAGGTCGACCTGAGTGATGTCGCCGGTGATGACCGCGGTGGAGCCGAATCCGATCCGGGTCAGGAACATTTTCATCTGCTCGACCGTGGTGTTCTGGCTCTCGTCGAGAATGATGAAGCTGTTGTTCAGCGTACGACCACGCATGTAAGCCAGCGGCGCGACTTCAATGACCTGGCGCTCGATCAGCTTGGCCACGTATTCGAAGCCGAGCATTTCGTACAGCGCGTCGTAGAGCGGGCGCAGGTACGGGTCGATCTTCTGTGACAGATCGCCGGGCAGGAAACCGAGTTTTTCACCCGCCTCAACCGCCGGACGCACCAGCAGGATGCGGCGAATCTGTTCGCGTTCCAGCGCATCGACCGCACAGGCAACGGCCAGGTAGGTCTTGCCGGTACCGGCCGGACCAATGCCGAAGTTGATGTCGTTGCCGAGGATTTCCTTCACATAGCGCAGCTGATTCAAGCCGCGAGGGCGAATCATGCCTTTCTTGGTGCGCAGGGCGACGGAGGCTTCGGCGGGGGAGTGGTTGTCCAGCTCTTCGACGGCGGACTCCTGCAGGAACAGGTGAACCATGTCCGGCGACAACTCGGTACCCTTGGTTTCCCGGTACAGGCGGCGCAGAAGGTTTTCCGCGGAGGTGGTGTGCTTTGGCTCGCCGATCAGCTCGAACTGGTTTCCGCGGTTGCGGATCTCGATGGTCAGGCGCTGTTCGATGAGACGCAAATGCTCGTCGAATTGCCCGCACAGATTGGCGAAGCGGCGAGCCTCAAAAGGCTCGAGGATGAAACGATGTGGTTCGATGGGTGCGTTCAAGGTCGTATTTAGCCGCCCTGGGGCAATAGTGATGAGTTCAAGGATAGCGCCAGAGGCGTGGGTGTGAAAGCTCTTAAATGGATGAGCCCATTCTCAGGATCAACGCAGTCCACTGTGGGAGCTGGCTTGCCAGCGATGAGGCAATCAGCCTCGACTGAGCTGTTGCCTGTTGCACCGCCATCGCTGGCAAGCCAGCTCCCACAGGATCCTCAATGTTTCCAAAAAACCGTTATTGCAGCAGCGAACCCCGCAGTGAGTGCGGCTGCGCCGCATCGATGCGCACATCGGCGAACTGGCCGATCAGGGTCGGATTGTCGCAGCGGAAGTTGACGATACGGTTATTCTCGGTCCGGCCCTGCAGTTCGCCAGGGTCTTTTTTCGAATAATCGGTTACCAGAATGCGCTGGATCGAGCCGACCATTTGTCGGCTGATTTCGAAACCCTGCTGGTTCAGGCGATGTTGAAGGGCGTTCAGGCGTTCTTTCTTCAGCTCTTCCGGCGTGTCGTCGGCCAGATCGGCGGCGGGTGTGCCCGGGCGCTGGCTGTAGACGAACGAGTAGGAAAAGTCGAAACCCACGTCCTGAATCAGCTTCATGGTTTGTTCGAAATCTTTCTCGGTTTCACCGGGGAAGCCAACGATAAAGTCCGAACTGATGCAGATGCCCGGCACGGCGGCGCGCAGCTTGCGCAGTTTGGACTTGTATTCCAGCGCGGTGTGGTTGCGCTTCATCGCAGCAAGGATACGGTCCGAACCCGATTGCACCGGCAAGTGCAGGTGTTTGACCAGTTCCGGCACGTCGGCGTGGGCCTGGATCAGGCTGTCGGAGAATTCCAGCGGATGCGAGGTGGTGTAGCGGATGCGGTCGATGCCATCGACCGCGGCGACCACGCGGATCAGCTCCGCCAGATCGGCCAGGCGACCATCATGGGTCGCACCGCGATAACCATTGACGTTCTGCCCCAGCAACGTCACTTCACGCACGCCGTTTTCGGCCAGGTGAATGATCTCGGCGATCACGTCGTCGAACGGCCGGCTGACTTCTTCACCGCGGGTGTAGGGCACCACGCAGAACGTGCAGTACTTGCTGCAGCCTTCCATCACCGACACATAGGCGCTTGGCCCATCGATGCGCGGCTCGGGCAGGTGGTCGAATTTTTCGATTTCCGGAAACGAGACGTCGACTTGCGGCAGTTTGCTGCTGCGCGCGGCGTCGATCATTTCCGGTAGGCGGTGCAGGGTTTGCGGGCCGAACACCACGTCGACGTACGGTGCGCGATCGCGAATCGCCGCGCCTTCCTGGCTGGCCACGCAACCGCCGACGGCGATCACCATGTCCGGGTTGGCCAGTTTCAGTTCGCGCCAACGGCCGAGCTGCGAATAAACGCGGTCCTGGGCACGCTCGCGGATCGAGCAGGTGTTGAGCAGGATCACGTCCGCGTCTTCAGCGCGAGCGGTGACTTCCAGGGCCTGGTGTTCGCCCAGCAGATCCACCATGCGCGAGCTGTCGTACTCGTTCATCTGGCAACCGTGGGTTTCGATGTAAAGCTTCTTGGCCATGGAATAGAGTCATCACGTGATTCAAAGAACCGCGCATTATAGGGAACATGAACCCAGGTTCCTACCGCTACGCGTCCGATGGCTATGCTATAGTTTGCGCCCTCATTTTTATCCCCCGATGTGTTGCTCGCCCACCATGACCAAACGTGAAGCTCCAATCTACAAGGTGATTTTCCTCAACCAGGGCCAGGTGTTCGAAATGTACGCCAAGCAGATCTATCAAAGTGATCTGTGGGGTTTTCTGGAAGTGGAAGAATTCGTCTTTGGCGAGCGCACGCAAGTGGTCGTCGATCCGAGCGAAGAGAAGCTCAAGGCCCAGTTCGAAGGTGTGGTGCGCAGCTTTGTGCCGATGCATTCGATCGTGCGTATCGATGAGGTCGAGCGCCTGGGCACGCCGAAAATCAGCGAAGCCCGCGGCGCGGTCGGCAATGTCATGCCGTTTCCGATGCCGATGCCTGAGAAGTAGGCAGCAGCAGCTAGCGAGGCTTGTTGTGGCGAGGGAGCTTGCTCCCGCTCGGCTGCGCAGCAGTCGCAAGGCCGAAACTCGCGATGTGCGCGATGTGCGCGATGTGTCAGACGGTGTGTGATTGCAGGATTAGGGCCGCTTCGCGCCCCAGCGGGAGCAAGCTCCCTCGCCACAACAAGCTCCCTGGCCACAACAAGCTACCTTGCAGTCAGCAGTGCTCAGGGCAGTGGCGCGAACGGTGTACGCCCGTCGGCGCTCTGCAATTCCATCAAGTATTTACGGAATATTTGCCCAAGCACCTGGGTCGCGACTTCCAATTCTTCGCGGGGCATTTTTTCGGTGACTTCGTCAGCGGTGTCCAGTGCCTCTTCAGCGCCGTTGACCGCCGCCATTTTCAGCAGGATGTAGGCCTGGACGTTATTGGCCGGCACGCCTTCGCCATGGAAGAACATGCTGCCAAGTTTGAATTGCGCCTGAGCGTGGCCTTGCAATGAGGCCTTTTCGAAATAGCTCAGGGCTTGGTTGAGGTCGCGCGGCGCGGTTTTGCCTTCGTAATAGAATTCACCCAACTCGTATTGCGCTTGCGCATCCCCTTCATCCGACGCCTTTTGGCAGGCAGCGAGTGCCTGTGCCAGGTCTTGCGGCTGGGTATTGAGGGTGCAGCGACCCATCGCTGGGATTAACAACGAGTTACCGCCTGCTTGTGCGAGCGCGAGCAGGGGCTGAAGGAGCAACAGGCAGCCCAGTGAAAGGGCGCGGCCGGTGCGGTTCATGGGAATCGACTTACCTCTGAAGGGCGCGCGGACCCATCGAGGGGATCCAATAAGCGCGCATTATGAAATAAGCAGGGCCAACCTTACAAAGTCTTTACTCGTTTTTCTGCTGCGCGGGGAATATATCGCCCACTTGCGGGGGATTATTAGCAGATGAGCAGGCAAAAGGGCAGGAGTGCAGGTGAAAGCTGACGCCGGCATTGGCCGGCGTCAGTACGACAATGTTACTTCAACGCAGCAAATGCGCGCTCGGCGGCATCCAGTGTCAGCTTCAATTCGGTTTCGCCGTGGGCGATCGAGGTGAAGCCTGCTTCGAAGGCGCTCGGCGCCAGGTACACGCCACCTTCGAGCATCAGATGGAAGAAGCGGCCGAACAGGGCGGCGTCGCTGGCCATCACGTCATCGAAGGTCACGATGTCGTCGGCGCCGCTGAAGTACAGACCGAACATGCCACCGGCCTGGGTGGTCACGAACGGAATCCCCGCGGCATCGGCGCGCACTTGCAGGCCATCGAGCAGGCGCGTGGTGTAATCGGTCAGCTCGGCGTGGAAGCCCGGGCGGCTGATCAGGCGCAGGGTCGTCAGACCTGCCGCCATCGCCAGCGGGTTACCCGACAGCGTGCCTGCCTGGTAAACCGGGCCGAGCGGAGCAATGCGCGACATGATCTCGCGCTTGCCGCCAAAGCAACCCACGGGCATGCCGCCACCGATGATCTTGCCGAAGGTGGTCAGGTCCGGCGTCACGCCGTAGTAAGCCTGGGCACCCCCGAGGGCGACGCGGAAACCGGTCATCACTTCGTCGAAGATCAGCACTACGCCGTGCTTGTCGCACAGGCTGCGCAGGCCTTCGAGGAAGCCCGGAGCCGGAGGCACGCAGTTCATGTTGCCGGCCACAGGCTCGACGATGATGCACGCCACGTCCTGGCCAACTTCGGCGAGCATGGCCTCAACGGCATCGATGTCGTTGAACGGCAGGGTCAGGGTGTGTTTGGCGAACGCTGCCGGCACACCGGCCGAGCTCGGCACGCCTTGAGTCAATGCGCCGGAACCGGCCTTGACCAGCAGGCTGTCGGAGTGGCCGTGGTAGCAGCCTTCGAATTTGATGATGCTGTCACGACCGGTAAAACCACGGGCCAGACGAATCGCACTCATGGTCGCTTCGGTGCCGGAGCTGACCATGCGCACCATTTCCATCGACGGCACAAGGGAGCAGACCAGATCAGCCATCTGGGTTTCCATCTCGGTCGGCGCGCCATAGGACAAGCCGTGCTCCAGTTGCTTGCGCACTGCGTCGAGCACGTCCGGGTGGCTGTGGCCGAGAATCATCGGCCCCCAGGAACCAACGTAATCGACATAACGCTTGTCGTCTTCATCCGTGACGTAGGCACCTTCGGCGTGTTTGAAGAACAGCGGCGTGCCGCCGACGCTCTTGAACGCGCGAACCGGCGAGTTCACGCCACCGGGAATGTGTTTCTGGGCATTGGCAAACAGGGTTTCGGAACGAGACATGTGTGGACTCTCAAATCAGATTTTCAGTAATTCATTGAATGCGCGGGCGCGGCGGGTCACGTCAGCCGTGCTTGCCGCGCCGAACAGGCCATGCACTACGGCCAGCAGATCAGCCCCGTGGGCCACCAGCGGAGCAGCGTTTTCCAGGGTGATCCCGCCGATCGCGCAGATCGGCAGATGCAGTTGCTTGCGGGCCTGGTCGAGCAGCTCGAGGCTGCAGGTTGGTGCGCCGGGTTTGGTGTTGGAGTTGAAGAAGCGGCCGAAGGCGACGTAACTGGCGCCCTCTTTAGTGGCTTGCTCGGCCAGTTCGATTTGCGCGTGACAGGTCGAGCCGATGATCGCTTTGGAGCCGAGCAATGCGCGGGTCGGCGACAACGGGCCATCGGTCTGGCCCAGATGCACGCCGACGTTCAGGCGAGCGGCCAGTTCGGCATCGTCATTGATGATCAGCCGGGTCTTGTAGCGTTCGCACAGGCTGCGCAAGGCTTCAGCCTCGCGCAGGCGGCGGGCCTCGTCGTTGCTCTTGTCGCGGTACTGCAGCAAGGTGACGCCGCCTTCCAGCGCCGCCTCCACGTACTCAAGCAGTTTACCGCGCAGAAGATCGCTGTCGGTAATGGCGTACAGGCCACGTAGTTTCATCAGGCAAGCCTCAGCGCAGTACTCATTGAAAGTTACGAACAAAAATCCAGTGGCAAGCGACGCGGCACAAACTGTCCTTTGCCCAACTGCTCGGCATCACGCAGGGTGCGCCATGTGTAGTTAAGCGCGGTCTGTACGGCACTCGCGAGGTTTTCGCCCTGCGCCAGACGACCGGCAAGGGCGCTGGCCAGGGTGCAGCCGGAACCGTGATAACTGCCCGGCAGACGCTGGCAGGTGTAGGTTTCGCGCAGACCGTCGCGGGTGTACAGGCGATTGTGGATTTCAGTTTCGTCGCCATGACCGCCGGTGATCAGCAGGTGTTTGACGAACGGCAGCAATTTCTCAGCGCACTGGTCCGCGGTGCCTTCAGGCAGTTCGGCGAGGATGCGGGCTTCGGGAAGGTTAGGGGTGGCGATGATCGACAGCGGCAGCAGGCGTTCGCGCATGGCGTAGCCGACTTCATCCTTGCCCAGTCGTCCGCCGCCGCCGGCGCGCAACACCGGGTCGCAGACCACTGGCAGGTGCGGGTGCGCTGAAAGCAGTTCGACCACGGTGTCGACCATTTCCAGGGAACCGAGCATGCCCAGTTTGACGGCCGCCACTTCGGAGTCGTTGAGCACGGCATTGGCCTGGGCCAATACCCACTCCCGGTCGAGGACGCGGAAATCAGTGACATTGACGGTGTCTTGCACGGTCAGGGCGGTGACGGCCGGAGCCGCATGGCAACCCTGAGCGAGCAGGGCTTCGATATCTGCCTGCAAGCCGGCGCCACCACTTGGGTCGTGGCCGGAGAGACAGAGGACAACGGGGCGAGAGCTGTAGATATTCATGGTGCGCGAGCTTACCACCAAACATCTTTTTTCGGGTGTGGCGACATAATCTGCCGAGAGCGCTTGCTCTCGCTCGGCTGCGCAGCCGTCGTAGTGTTGTGCGATAGGGTGTCGCTGGCAGAATATTTCAGGGCTGCTTCGCAGCCCAGCGGGAGCAAGCTCCCTCGCCACAAATAGGTATCTGACCAAGTCAACAGCTCTATCTCAACAATCTTCGCTGGAACGCCCGTTCTAGAGCCTTTGCAGGAAATATTTCTGTAGTGCTCAAAGGCCATCAGCGGCTATGCTAGAGTGGATCCAAACAAATAACAGGCAACACCGGTTTTACGTCTACTCAAAAGGAATGGGGGGCTTCCTGACAGAACCGGACAGGCCACGCTGGGGCATAAATGCGCTATTTGCTGATGTTGCTGTTGTGTTTGCCCATTTTGGCGAACGCCGTCGAATTCGATGAGTTCACTCAAAGCCTTCCCCTGGGCCAATCCCTGCAAGTGTTTGAAGACGCGGACGGTCAGGCGAGCATTGCCCAGGTGCGCGCGCAAGCGGCGGCCGGCCACTTCCAGCCTCATGACAAAACTACGCTCAATGCCGGTTATTCGCGCTCGGTGTTCTGGCTGAAGATCGACCTGCAATACCGTCCGAGCAACCCGTCGGCGCAACGTACCTGGCTGCTGGAACTGGCCTATCCACCCCTCGATCACCTCGATCTGTATTTGCCCGATGCTGCCGGCGACTATCAGTTGGTCAGGCAGACGGGCGATGCCTTGCCGTTCTCCACTCGTGAGGTTCGCCAGAACAACTACCTGTTCAACCTGGACTTCACTCCCGGCCAGACGCAAACCGTTTACCTGCGCCTGCAAAGCCAGGGTTCGATCCAGGCGCCGGTCACGTTGTGGTCGAGCACCGCCTACCTCGAAGAGCAGCCTGTGCGACTTTATGTGCTGGGGCTGATTTACGGCGTGTTGCTGGGCATGCTGGTCTACAACCTGTTCATTTACCTCAGCGTGCGTGACACCAGTTACCTCTACTACATCTTCTATATCGCTTCGTTCGGCCTCTATCAGTTGTCGGTGAATGGCGCGGCTGTGCAGTATTTCTGGCCAGACAATCCCTGGTGGGCGAATGCCGCGACGCCGTTTTTCATTGGCTGCGCGGGGTTGTTCGGCAGTCAATTCGCGCGCAGTTTCCTGCAGACAGCCACCCACAGCCGCTGGCTTGACCGCATGCTGCTGGCGTTGGTGGCGTTCAGTGCGCTGGTGGTCGGGTTGTCGCTGATGACCAGTTACGCCCTGGCCCTGCGTCTGGCCACAGCGCTGGCATTGACCTTCACCGTCGTCATCTTTGCCGCAGGAATATTTGCCTGGCTGCGCGGGTTGCGGGTGGCGCGGTACTTCATCATTGCCTGGTCGGCATTTTTGCTCGGCGGTATCGTCAATACGATGATGGTGCTGGGGTATCTGCCGAACGTGTTCCTGACCATGTATTCCAGCCAGATCGGCTCTGCCATCGAGGTGGCGCTTTTGTCCCTGGCCCTGGCAGACCGTATCAACGCCATGCGCGAACAGCAGGCGCAAACCCTGTTAGACGCGGGGCAAAAGCTTGAAGTGCTCAACCAGCAATTGGCTCACAGCAACAAGCTCAAGGACGAATTCCTCGCGACCTTGACCCACGAGTTGCGCACGCCGATGAATGGCGTGATCGGTTCGCTGGAGTTGATGCAAACCGTCGAGATGGACCCCGAGCTGGAGCAGTATCAGCAAACCGCTTCCGGGTCGGCGCGCGAAATGATGCGCATGGTCAACGGCATCCTGACCCTGACCGAGTTGCAGGCCGGCAAGCTCAAGGCGACGCCGTCGACCTTCAGTTTGCGCGGCGTGGTCGAGGCGTTGCGTGTGCAGTTCGAGGGCAATGCGTCGAGCAAGTCGCTGGACTTCAAGGTCGATGTGGCGCCCGGTGTGCCTGATCGTTTGCACGGTGACAGCGCCAAGCTGGCGCAATGCCTGGAATGCCTGCTGGATAACGCCATCAAGTTCACCCGGGTGGGCGGGCTGGCATTGCGGGTATCCGGGAAGACGGTCAAGCCCGAACGGTTGGCGTTGTCGTTTGCGGTGATCGACACCGGTATCGGTTTCACCGATCTGGGTGAGGCGACGATGTACCAGCGTTTTTTCCAGCTCGACGGATCGATGACCCGTGAATACGGTGGTCTCGGGGTCGGCCTGGCGATCTGTCGGCAACTGGTCGAATTGCTTGGCGGTCGACTGACTCATCGTTCGGAGCCGGGGCGTGGTAGTCGCTTCCAGCTCGATGTCGAGTTCGAAGTGCCGGCGACAGAGCGTCCTTCAACACCTGCCAAGGCCCCGGATCTTGCGCGTCTGCGGCTGCCGCAGGACTGCACGGTGCTGTTGGTCGATCACAACCACGTCAATCAACTGGTGATGCGTGGCATGTTGCTCAAGCTCGGATTTCGGGTGCGCACCGCAGACAGCGGCAGCTCCGCGCTGGATTTTCTGCAACGAGAAACCGTTGATGCCGTGTTGCTCGATCATGAGTTGCAGCCGATGGACGGCGTATCTGTCTGCTGCCAGATTCGCGCTTTGCCGGGTTGCTCGCAGTTGCCGGTTTTCCTGATTGCCCAAGGTGTGGATCGCGAGCGTTGCCCGACCGGTGCGTTGATTGATTACCTGAGCAAACCGGTGAAATTCGAAGACTTGCAGGTGGCGCTCTACCGCCGGGTGCTCTGTTCGCAACAGGGCGAAAGCGCCGACAGTTAGGCAGATATGACGCTTTTTTCAGCCGGGGGGCGGTGCTTAACTGAAATCCCTTGGCTGACCAAAGGAGCCCTGTCATGAACCTGCATCAGTTCGCCGAAACCCACGAAGTCACCAACCAGCCGCCGTCATTGGACGGTGCCAATCTGTATCGCATCGACTTGCCGTTACAGGAGTGGTCGCGGCGTTTCGGTGCCGGTTGGGCCGAGTCGCGTATCGATGCGTACGGTGCACTGGCCGGTGGACCGTTGATGGAAGCGGGGTTCCTGGCCAATCAGAACAAGCCACTGTTCAACAGTCATGATCGATACGGGCACCGCATCGATCTGGTGGAGTTCCATCCGGCCTATCACGAACTGATGCGCGCAGCGGTGGCGCATGGCTTGACCTCATTGCCTTGGGCGCATCCACAGTCCGGCGCCCACGTGGCCCGTGCCTCCATGACGTATCTGCACAGTCAGGCCGAAGCCGGCAGCGGCTGCCCGCTGACCATGACATTCGCCAGTGTTCCGGCGCTGCGCCTACAGCCGGATCTGGCGGAAAAATGGCTGCCCAAGGTTCTGGCCACCGAATACGATCCGCGCAACGTCGGCATGGCCCACAAGGCCGGTGTCACCATCGGCATGGCCATGACCGAGAAACAGGGTGGCACCGATGTGCGCGCCAACACCACCAAAGCCTATCCGGTGGGCGCCAGTGGCCCGGGGCAGGCTTACGAACTGGTGGGGCACAAGTGGTTTTGCTCGGCGCCAATGTGCGATGCCTTCCTGACCCTGGCACAAACGGACAAGGGCCTGACCTGTTTCCTGCTGCCGCGCCATCGCCCGGACGACACGCGCAATCAGTTCTACATCCAGCGTTTGAAAAACAAGCTCGGCAACTGCTCCAACGCGTCCAGCGAGGTGGAATTCCGTGGCGCCCTGGCGTGGATGGTCGGCGAAGAGGGCCGTGGCGTGCCGACGATCATCGAAATGGTTGCCATGACCCGGTTCGATTGCATGGTCGGTTCCAGCGCCTTGATGCGCCAGGCACTGACCCAGGCCAGTCATCACTGCGCTCACCGCTCGGTGGGCGGCAAGCTGCTCAGTGAGCAGCCGTTGATGCAAAACGTGCTGGCCGATTTGGCGCTGGAGAGCGAAGCGGCGCTGGCGTTGAGTTTGCGCATGGGCCGGGCGCTGGATCATCTGAATGATTCCCGGGAAGCCAAATTTGCTCGGCTGGTGACGGCCGTGGGCAAGTACTGGATCTGCAAGCGCGCGCCGGCCATGATCAACGAAGCCGCCGAATGCATGGGCGGTGCCGGTTATGTCGAAGACAGCATCTTGCCGCGCCTCTACCGCGAGGCGCCGGTCAATTCGACGTGGGAAGGTTCGGGCAACGTGCAGTGCCTTGACGTTTTGCGGGCGTTGTCGAAAGAGCCGGGTGTGCTGGATGCGTTGTTCAGCGAATTGGGCGATGGGCATGGCGACAAGCGCCTGGCTGCGCACATTGATCAATTGCAGACGGCGTTCAAAGACACCAGCGACATTCAGTATCGTGCCCGGCAGTTGACCGAGGACATCGCGTTGGGTTTGCAGGCCAAATTGTTGCTGGAGGCGGGGAATTCGGCGGTCAGTGATGCGTTCATCGCCAGTCGCCTGAGTGGCGGTGGCCGGGTGTACGGCGCGCTGCCGCGAGGGCTGGATGTGGAGGCCATTGTCGCCCGCTCGACTCCACAAAATTACTAATCCCAACACCCCTCCTGTGGGAGCGGGCTTGCCCGCGATAGCGGTCTATCAGCCAACATTCCTGTTGAATGATAAATAGCAATCGCGGGCAAGCCCGCTCCCACAGGTTTTTTGTGTCTTTGGAAATTGTTGTGCAGCCAACACGCCACTGTTCCCGTGAAGCGACGATGCAGGCAAGATGAAGGTCTGCAAGTCAGAACACAGGATGCTGATCGTGACCGAAGCTTTTATTGTCGTTCAAACCGCCGAGCAAGCCGTGGATCGGCTTGCGCTTTTGCACAATCGTGCAACCACCGCGCTGAACCAGGCGCTCAAGCGTTATCTCAAGGATCGCGTCGAGCCCGATGCCGAGCAGCGTGCCCTGTTCCGTTATCCCGAATTACGCCTGACCTACCATTGCCAGGGCGAAGTCCCGCAGACCACCCGCGCCTACGCCAAGGTGCAATTGCCAGGCACCTACAGCGTCACCGTCACCCATCCGTCGGCGTTCCGAAAGTACCTGCTGGAACAGCTGGTCCCGTTGATGCACGACTTCACCGTGACCGTCGAAGTCGGGGTCAGCGAGCAGAACATTCCTTATCCGTACGTGGTCGAGCAGGGCGATGAGCTGGCCGGTTCCGGCGTGACCGCTGCCGTGCTGGCGCGAGTGTTCCCAAGCACCGATCTGTCGGCCGCCACCGATGGCATTGCCGACGGCCTGTACGACTGGGAAAACACCCATCCGCTGCCGCTGGCCCTGTTCGACGCGGCGCGGGTGGATTTTTCCTTGCGCCGCCTGGTGCATTACACCGGCAGCGACTGGCGTCATGTGCAGCCGTGGATCCTGCTGACCAACTACCACCGTTATGTCGACCAGTTCATCGTCCATGGCCTGGAGCAGTTGCGCAACGATCCGCGTTTTGTGCGCATGGTATTGCCGGGCAACGTGATCATCGAAAAAAGCATGGACCACGGTGAAGCCTCGGCGATTGCTGCCGGCGTGGTCTGGCACCGTTACCAGATGCCGGCCTATCACCTGATCGCCAGCGACGGCCACGGCGTGACGCTGGTGAATATCGGTGTCGGCCCGTCCAACGCCAAGAACATCACCGACCACCTGGCCGTGCTGCGTCCGCATTGCTGGCTGATGATCGGTCACTGCGGTGGCTTGCGTCAGTCGCAGACGATTGGCGATTACGTGCTGGCGCACGCTTACATGCGCCGCGACGGGATTCTCGATCGCGTCGTGCCGCCGAACATTCCGATCCCGGCCCTGGCGGAAGTACAGATGGCCTTGCAACAAGCGGCGGCGAACATCACCGGCGAGAAGGGTGACGAGCTGAAGAAACGCCTGCGCACCGGCACCGTGTTGACCTACGACGACCGCAACTGGGAGTTGCGCTGGGCGCAGGAGCGGCCGCTGATCAACTTGTCCCGCGCCGTGGCGGTCGACATGGAAAGCGGCACCATCGCCGCTCAGGGTTATCGCTTGCGGGTGCCTTATGGCACGTTGCTCTGCGTCTCGGACAAACCCCTGCATAGCGAGATCAAGTTGCCAGGCTCGGCCAACGCCTTCTATGAACGCGCAGTCAGCCAGCACTTGAAGATCGGCATTGAAGCAGTCGATCTATTACGCACCGAACTCAACTCGCTGCACTCGCGCAAACTGCGCAGCTTCGACGAGCCGCCGTTCCGCTAACGGTTGGTCATGGTCATTTGGCGGTCAGGCCACTAGCATAGTGGGCCCTGACCGTTAGATGTTCTCTTCGCCATGTCTCGTCCTCCACGCCCCGTTTCCCGCCGCCCTGGCGCGAAGCCTTCGCCTTCAGCCCCGCGCCGTGTCGCCAAGGCGCCACCCGCCGAACCGAAGCTGATCCTGTTCAACAAACCGTTCGATGTGCTGACGCAATTCAGCGACGGCGAAGGGCGCGCGACACTCAAGGATTACATCGATATCCCCGGGATTTACCCGGCAGGGCGACTCGACCGCGACAGCGAAGGGTTGTTGCTGTTGACCAATGACGGCCAGCTTCAGGCACGGATCGCCGACCCGAAACACAAACTGGCCAAGACTTACTGGGTGCAGGTCGAGGGCGAGCCGACCGCCGAGCAGTTGCAGCGCTTGCGTGACGGCGTTGAATTGAACGACGGCATGACCTTGCCCGCCGAGGCGCGGCAACTGGATGAGCCTGAGCTGTGGCCGCGCAACCCGCCGGTACGCTTTCGCAAAAGCGTGCCGACCCATTGGCTGGAGTTGGTGATTCGCGAAGGTCGCAACCGTCAGGTGAGGCGCATGACGGCAGCGGTCGGCTTGCCGACGTTGCGGCTGGTTCGGGTCAGGATCGGTGACTGGACGATCCAGGGGCTCGATCAGGGCCAGTGGAAGGAAGTGCCGGCGCGTTTATAAGGTGCCGGATTCGATCATGCCGATCACTACACTCTTGATCACGAACGCGGCCACGCCCAGGCCCAGCACGAAGAACAGGATGAACGAGCCGAAACGCCCGGCCTTGGATTTCTTCGCCAGATCCCAGACGATGAAACCCATGAAAATGATCAGGATGCTGACCAGTCCGGTCATCATCCACTCTTCGAATACTGCAGGATCCATCGAACTTCTCCAGCGCGGGCGAGGCTAAAAGGGCGCGGGGAGTATACGCCCGGCAGGCGGCGTGCAGTATGGGCCTGCGGCGGTGTGTCGCAGCTATTCATCGCCCGGCCCGGCCCCATCGCTGGCGAGCCAGCTCCCACAGTGCTTTGTGTTGATCACAATATTTTGTCCAACACAAAACCTGTGGGAGCTGGCTTGCCAGCGATTGCGTAATTAGCTACGCAGATGAGTCAAAGGCAGTTCAGTGCTGTTCAACACCTGATTCAGCACGAAACTCGAGCGCACACTGGTCACGCCTTCAATCCGGGTCAAGTGACCGAGCAGCAGTTTCTGATAGTGATCCATGTCCGGCACCACCACCTTGAGCTGATAGTCGGCATCCATACCGGTCACCAAGCTGCATTCCAGCACCTGGGGCAAGGTGCGAATGGCCTGTTCGAAATTTTCGAAACGCTCCGGCGTATGGCGGTCCATGCCGATCAGCACGTAGGCCGTCAGGCTCAGGCCGAGCATCTTGCGGTCGAGCAGGGCGACCTGGCGGGAGATGTAGCCGTCGTCTTCCAGTTGCTTGACCCGACGCGAGCAGGGTGAAGGTGACAGGCCGATGCGTTCGGCCAGCTCCTGATTGGAGATGCGCGCATCGCGCTGCAATTCAGCCAAAATGCTCAGGTCGTAACGGTCGAGTTTGCTCATCAAACGATCCCTTGTCGTATCTATTGCGGCAGATTATCTATCCAGGGTTAAAAATTGCGCAAGTGATGTTTATTTCAGCAATCTTCGCAATCCTCTGCCGGCGCCACGAGCCTATTCTTATCACCAGAATCACTGCTCGGACAAACAGTCCAGTGCGACTCGCCCAATCAGGCCAGTCGCGGCCGCCACCCCCCACCGGGGATGCGCAGGCCCCCGAGCTACACACTGTCCAGAAGACGGCGTGAGGTGAGCCGACGTCAAAAGCGTCGAGCACGGACGAAGTTCTCAAGGGGAGGCCGACGGGTCTCCCCTTTTTCTTGCCTGAAATTTGCCGCCCGGGCCTCAATAAATAAGTTTCGCGACTGATAACCTGTTGCAGAACCGGCCTGTGCATTTCCAGTCTTACGTGCAGGAGCGAGCAGACTCGCTCCTGCAGAATCCGTCCCCGACAGCCATTATCTGCAGTGAGGAATAGCATGAAGTCGCGCATCTGGCGTTTGGCCGGTGTTGGTTTGCTGTGTGTCAGTGTCACTGCGCAATCGCTGGCCGATGAGCCGCAGAACCGTGGCCCCGACGGCGGGCAACGCGGCGACGGCGGTCGTCAGGGCAACAATAATCCGGGACATGGCGCTAGCAATCAGCCGCGCCCGCAGAATAACGAGATCATTCGTGGCGACAACAGTCGCCAGTTCGAGCCTAACGGCCAGAATCAACCTCAGAACAACGGCCAATGGCAGAACCGTCCACCACCTGACTACAACAGCCGTGTGCGCTCGCCGCCGCCACCGCCGCAACTGCCGGCCAACGACTTGCCGATTCAGCCTCGGCCCGACACCGTGCAGCAAACCCAGGAACCGCGCCGTGGATACTACAAGGATGAACCGCGGCGCAATGACCCGAACCCGCATTGGAATGGCTACATCGGCGCACCGTCCAATGGCAGCAGCCAGTGGCAAGGTCGTCCGAGCGGTCACGGCAATGGCTGGGGACCTGGCCCGCAGTATCGGCCGGGGCATGTGATCGACCGCTTCCCGGATCGTGACTACCGGGTGCCCTATGGCGGTCGTGATTATTTCTATTCCGGCGGCTACTGGTATCGCCCGCAAGGCCCGCGCTATGTGGTGGTCCAGCCGCCACGCGGGATACGCATCCAGTATTTACCCGACTATGCCCGTGAAGTCTGGATCGGCGGTTCGCTGTTGTTCCTGGCGGCTGGCTCTTACTACGCCTATCAGGAAAGCACGCAGGATTACGTGGTGGTCGAGCCGCCCGGACAGCCGCTGGCGACCGGCAATGGCTATGACGTGGAGGCTTACCCGGCCAACGGTCAGTCGCCGGAGCAGGTCAATCAGGACGGCTACGACTGCTATCGCTGGGCGGTGGAACAAAGTGGTTTCGACCCGCGCGTCGACACCTATCAACCGGACCCGACCGTGGTGCAAACCTACCGGCAGGCCCAGGGCGGGTGTCTGAGCAGTCGCGGTTATCGAGTGACGTTCTGAGCCCGGGCGGCATTGACCACTTCCTGCGGGTCGGCGTGCACCAGCACTTCGGCTCGCGGATAAGCGGCGTGAATCGCATCAGCGGCCTGATCGCTGATGCCATGGGCAACTGACAGGGTCAGTTCTCCCGGCAATTCCAGATGCAGTTGCACAAACCATTGGTTGCCGGAAATCCGTGTTCGCAGGTCATGGGCGCCCAACACCCCGGGCACGCTGCAGGCCAGTTCGAGCATGTGCTGGCTGACATCCGGCGGCAGTTCTTCATCCATCAATACCGCAAAACTTTCCCGGGCGATCTGCACCGCGCTCCAGAAGATGTACGCGGCAATTCCCAGGCCGAACCAGGGGTCGACCTGATGCCAGCCAAACCCGGCCAGCACCAGTGCGACCAGAATGCTGCCGTTGAGCAACAAATCCGAACGGTAGTGCAAAGAATCGGCGCGCACCGCGTTGGAGCCGGTGGCCTTGACCACCCGATGCTGCAACATCAGCAGCGCCAGGGTCATCACCAGCGAAAAGACAATCACACCAATGCTGATCCACGGTGCGCCCACCGGTTCCGGATGCTTGAGCCGCTCGAACGCCTGCAACGCAATCAGCACGGCGCTACCGCCAATGAACAACGCCTGCGCCATACCCGCCAGCGACTCGGCCTTGCCATGCCCGTAGCGATGATCGTCGTCGGCCGGGCGCAAGGCGTAGTGCACGGCCAGCAGGTTGAGCAGCGAAGTCACGCCGTCGAGTGCCGAGTCGGTGAGGCCGGCGAGCATGCTCACCGAGCCGCTCAACCACCAGGCGATGGCTTTGGCGATGATCAGCGAGCAGGCCACCGCCACCGAGGCACGGGTCGCCAGCCGCAACAGGCGGGCGTGTTCGGAGCTGGAGATCATGAGTGCGGCTATTCCTTCATGGGCACCGGTTACGCGGCGGGTTGCAGGCCGAGCAGGGCCAATTGCTGAGTGCTGCCCTTGTGCTGGATCAGGCGTGGATCGTCCAGCGGGAAATGGCGGCCGGTTTCACGTTCCAGAATAGTCTGCAACTTGAGGTTATCGACCTTGCCGTCGGCGCCGATGGCTTCCTTGAGTTTTTCCGGGGCGACTTGCGCGGTTTCTCCCGGTGCGTAGTAAATCGCGCCGGTGGCGAAGTCCACGGCAAACGCGATCAGGCCAGGCACGATGTAGAACAGCAGGCCCACGGCATCGAGTACGGCAATGGCCGGGTCGATCTTGCCGTCGATCTGGCCACGGCGGTCCGGGTAGAAAATCGAACCGCAAGCGGTGACTTGAGTCAGTAGCGTCGCGACCAGAACACCGCCGATCAGGCGAAAGGGAACACGCATATGAAATCTCCTGAGTTATCTCAAAACGAAACGTCGTCGATATGAATTAGGACCCTGACAAACGCCCGGCAGTTCGCCGTTATACTCGTGCCTCTGTTTTGGAGCCAGCATGATTTCTTTGCCGATTGATGAAGTTTTACCCGCCCTGCGTGAAGCCTTGGCCAAGCGCCACGAAGCCGTGCTCGAAGCACCGCCCGGCGCCGGTAAAACCACCCGCGTGCCTTTGGCCTTGCTCCATGAACCGTGGCTGGCGGGGCAGACCATCCTGATGCTTGAGCCACGTCGCCTGGCGGCGCGGGCGGCGGCGGAGCGGTTGGCCAGTGAGCTGGGTGAGAAGGTCGGCGAAACCGTGGGTTATCGCATTCGGCTCGACAGCAAGGTGGGCCCGAAGACCCGCATCGAAGTGGTCACCGAAGGCATCCTCACCCGGCGCTTGCAGGATGATCCGGCGTTGGAAGGCGTGGGCTTGCTGATCTTCGATGAATTTCACGAACGCAGTCTCGATGCCGACCTGGCGCTGGCCCTGAGCCTCAATGGCCGGGAATTGTTCCGTGACGATCAGCCGCTGAAAATCCTCTTGATGTCGGCAACTCTCGAGGGCGAACGCCTAGCCGGGTTGCTCGACGATGCACCGATCCTGCGCAGTGAAGGGCGCATGTACCCGGTGGCAATGCGCTGGGGGCGACCGTTCCAGGCCGGTGAATTCATCGAGCCGCGACTGGTGCAGACCATTCTCGAAGCCTTGAACGACGAAACCGGCAGCGTCCTGGTGTTCCTGCCGGGGCAGGCGGAGATTCGGCGTGTGCATCAGCAACTGGCCGACGCGCTGGGTGACAACCCACAGGTTTTGCTTTGCCCGTTGCATGGTGAACTGGATCTGGCCGCGCAACGTGCGGCGATCGATCCGGCGCCACCGGGCAAACGCAAGGTGGTGCTGGCCACCAACATCGCTGAAACCAGCCTGACCATCGACGGCGTGCGCGTGGTGATCGACGCCGGGCTGGCGCGGGTGCCGCGTTTCGATCCCGGCAGCGGCATGACTCGTCTCGACACCCAGCGCATCTCCAGGGCCAGCGCTACGCAGCGCGCCGGTCGGGCCGGGCGACTGGAACCGGGTGTGTGTTATCGCTTGTGGTCGCAGGATCAGCACGAACAACTGGCGGCCTATGGCAGTGCGGAAATTCTCTCGGCGGATCTGGCGGGGCTGGCCTTGCAACTCGGCCGCTGGGGCGTGACGCCTGGGCAATTGGTGTGGCTCGATGTACCGCCTGGCGCCGCGTATGCACAGGCGCAGGATTTGCTCGAACGTCTGGGGGCACTGGAAGGCGAAACGCTGACCCGTCACGGCCAGGCCATGGCCGAATTGCCGGCGCACCCGCGCATCGCCCATCTACTGTTGCGCGCTCAGGCGCTTGGATTGGCGGACATGGCTTGCGATGTCGCGGCGTTGCTTGGCGAACGCGATATCTTGCGCGGTGCCGGGGCGGATCTGCACAGTCGACTGGTGTTGTTGTCGGGTGAAGAACGAGCTGCCCGCGGCGCGCAGGGTGGCGTGCAGCGAGCCCGGCAACTGGCGCGGCAGTATCGCGGTTATCTGCGTGGCAAGGCGTCGGAACCGGTCGCCGACCCCGATCATCCGCGCTGGCTCGGCGCGTTGCTGGCGCTGGCCTATCCCGACCGCGTCGCCCAGCAGCGTCGTGCTGGCGGCGCCGAATATCGTTTGACCAACGGTCGCGCTGCGTTGTTCGCCGAAGCGGACAGCCTGATGAAACAACCGTGGCTGGTGATCGCCGATCTGGGCAGTCGTCAGGGCCAGCGCGAGGAGCGGATTTATCTGGCGGCGGATTTTGATCCGGCGCTGTTCGATTCGGTGCTGGCGGAGCAGGTGCGTTGCGTCGATCAACTGGATTGGGATGAGCGCGAAGGCGTGCTGCGCGCCGAGCGCCAGCGCAAAGTCGGTGAGCTGATCCTCAGCCGCGAACCGTTGACCGGTCTCGATGAAACGGCTCGCAGTCAGGCACTGGTCAATCTGGTGCGGCGCAAAGGCCTGGAGCTGTTGCCGTGGACGCCGGAGCTGCGTCAGTGGCAAGCGCGGGTGGCGTTATTGCGCCAACTGGATCTGGCCGGCAAGGGCGACAGCGAATGGCCGGATGTCAGCGACGCCGCGTTACTCAAAAGCCTCGAACACTGGTTGATGCCGTATCTGGGCAAGGTCTCGCGGCTCAGTCACTTCGCCAATCTCGACCTGTCGAGCATTGTCCACAACCTGTTGCCATGGCCGCTGCCGCAACGACTTGATGAATTGGCACCGCATCACTTGAGCGTGCCGTCGGGCTCATCGATTCGTCTGGATTACAGCGAACAGCCGCCGATTCTCGCGGTGCGTTTGCAGGAGCTGTTCGGCCTGGCCGAAACCCCGCGCATTGCCGGTGGTCGGCAAGTGGTCAAGCTGCACTTGCTGTCGCCGGCGCGGCGGCCGGTGCAGGTGACCCAGGATCTGGCGAACTTCTGGCGCAGTACCTATGCCGAAGTGAAGAAGGATTTGAAGGGCCGCTACCCGAAACACTATTGGCCGGACGATCCCTTGGTGGCCGAGGCCACGGCACGGATCAAACCGCGCAAGAGCTGAGCTAATCGTGGGCCAGACCAGTTTTTTCCTAGCCCAAAGCCACAAAAAACCTGCTTTCTCCCTTTCCAGTGCATGAACAGAATGCAATGGCGCGTGCATTGGAATTTTAAGGAGTGAGTCATGACGTTTTCGATTATCGGACGCTGCCCGGAAACCGGGCAGCTCGGTATTGCCATCAGCTCTTCAAGCATTGCGGTCGGTGCACGTTGCCCCTGGGCGCGGGCGGGGGTCGGTGCGGTCTCGACGCAGAACATTACGTTGCCGGCTCTTGGGCCGCAGATCCTCGACCTGCTGGAGCATCAGCATCTGCAACCTGACGCGGCGCTGGACAAGGCGCTGACGTCCAACGGCTGGAGCCAGTACCGTCAAGTCACGGTGATCGATGCGTCGGGCAGGATTGCGCTGTTCAGCGGCAAGGAATCGCTGGGGGTGCATAACGCAGTGAAGGGCGAGCAGTGCGTCGCGGCGGGCAACCTGCTCAGCGACGTGCGAGTCATCGAAGCCATGGTCGGGGCATTCGAGGCCGAGCCGGGCCAGTTGGCGGACCGTCTGCTGGCGGCCATGCACGCGGCCATGGCGGCCGGTGGCGAGGCCGGGCCGGTGCATTCCGCCGCGCTGAAAGTGGTGGGTGACCATACGTGGCCGATCATCGACTTGCGGGTCGACTGGGCCGAGGAAGATCCCATTGGTCAGCTTGACGGCCTCTGGCAGGCTTATCGACCGCAAATGCAGGACTACCTGACGCGCGCACTCAACCCGACGACGGCACCGAGCTACGGAGTGCCCGGGGATGAGTGAGGCGTCCAGTTGCGACGTGTTGGAACGTCTGATTGGCTTCGCCACTGTCAGCCGCGATTCCAACCTCGAATTGATTCGTTTCATCGAGGCGTACCTGGCCGGGCACGGCGTTCAGAGCGAACTCTTCTTCAATGAAGAACGGACCAAGGCGAATCTGTTCGCGACCATCGGCCCGCTCACGTCCGGTGGCGTAGTGCTTTCCGGTCACACCGATGTGGTACCGGTAGACGGGCAGGCGTGGACGGTCGATCCGTTCCACCTGACGCAAAAGGATGGACGCCTGTACGGCCGTGGCACGGCGGACATGAAAGGGTTCATCGCTTCGGTGCTCGCGGCGGTGCCGACCTTCGTCCAGCGTGCGCTTCTGAAGCCGGTGCATCTGGCGTTTTCCTACGATGAAGAAATCGGCTGTCTGGGTGTCAGACCGATGCTCGCCGAGCTGGAGAAGCGGCCGTTCAAGCCCAGCCTCTGCCTGATCGGCGAACCGACAGAACTCAAGCCTGTGCTTGGCCACAAGGGCAAGTTGGCGATGCGTTGCGAAGTGCGCGGTGCCGCGTGTCATTCGGCGTATGCGCCTTATGGGGTGAATGCGATCGAATATGCCGCGCAGTTGATTGGCCAATTGGGCGTTATCGGAGCCGCGCTCGCTCACCCGGATCATCATGACGAGCGTTTTGATCCGCCGTTTTCGACGGTGCAGACGGGAGTGATCAAAGGTGGCCGCGCGCTGAACATTGTTCCCGCCGAGTGTGAGTTCGATTTCGAAGTCAGGGCGCTGCCGGACTTCGATGCACAGGGTGTGGCGGACCAGTTGCAAGCGTTCGCCCAGGAACACGTATTGCCGAAGATGCGTGCGGTACAAGCGGACACCGACATCCGCTTGCACCCGCTGAGCGCCTATCCCGGGTTGGCGACACCGCCCGAGAGTGAAGCGGCGCGGCTGCTGGCGCTGTTGAGCAATTTTTCAGCGTTTGGCACGGTCGCGTTTGGCACCGAGGGCGGGTTGTTTGATCAGGCTGGCATTCCCACGGTGGTTTGCGGACCTGGCAGCATGGATCAGGGGCACAAGCCTGACGAGTTCATCGCGCTGGAGCAGTTGAACGGTTGCGATGCGATGTTGGTTCGGTTGGCTGATTACCTGTGTGGCGACATCTCACTGTAGGAGCCGGCTCGCTCCTACAGGGGGGCTGCGACTTTCTGGCTCAGTTGTTCGCGGCAAAAATCCACGAACAACTGTGCAGGCTTGGTCAGTTGGCTGCGTTTCAAATGGGCCGACGCCAGGCCGGACAGGGTGACCGGCTCCTTGATGTTGACCGATATCACCTTCTTGCCATCGTAGGTGCACTCCGAGTGCGGGCGGGTGACCAGGATCGAGAAGCCGAATCCCTGGCCGACCATGCCCCGCACCATCTCGATAGAGGGTGAGCTGAAGACGATGTTGGGTGTCAGTTCCAGTTCGTGGAACAGGCTGACGAAGTAGGTCCGGCTCGGCTGCACATCGAGAAGAATCATCGGCTCGCTGCACAGGTCGCGCAGCGACACTTCTTTCTGGTCGGCAAAACGGTGGCCTTCAGGCAGCAGCACGTAGGGCTTTTGTGGCGGCATCAGTGGCGTGGTCTGGATGGTGCCGTCCAGATCGTGATCGTAGAGGAAGGCCACGTCGAACGTGCCGGCGGTCAAGCCTTGCACCAGCTCTTGTTGCTCGCCGTCGCGAATGCGGATGTCCACGCCCGGGTAAAGCTTGCGAAAGCCGGCGATCAATTGCGGCAGGTACAGCGGGGCTACCGTCTCGAAGCAGCCGATGTCGATTTGTCCCGACACCGTATCGTTATCGGCCAGCGCATTCTGTTCAAACTCCCTGGCCATCCGCAAAAGCTCTTGCGCCTTGTGATAGAAGCGCGTGCCGGTGGGGGTCAGGGACACACCCTGGGCGTGGTGGCGGATGAATAACTGAACGTTGAACGACTCTTCCAGGCTTTTGATCGCCGTGGACACCGAGGGCTGCGCGATGTACAGCTGCCGCGAGGCTTCAGCGACGCTGCCGGCTTCTACCGTTGTGACGAAATACTTGAGTTGCCGCAATGTATAGGAAGCCACACGCACCTCGTTTTGCTTTGTTTTGCGGTGAAGGCCCGGATGACCGTCGCACGGATTGTGGACTGAACCTTACCCTATGAGCGTTCCAGGCTGGGTAAGCGCTTGCCAAGTTTTTTCTTATACCCCGAGCACATTTTTAATAATTTTCCTCTTCGCACGGTTGCCGCACTATCTCTACAACCTCTGATAACAACCCCGACCACCCTGGCGGTCGTAAAGGGAGCGTAGCGTGTTCGACCTCGACTATTGGCAGCAACGAGCTGCCCGGCAAACCTTCTCTGACAAAGCCTTGATCGATGGCCGGCAGGTCGCTGCGTCTTCAGGCGCAACTTTCGATTCGATCAACCCGGCGACCCGTCAGTTGCTTGCCCGTGTCGCCGCGTGTGGCGAAGTGGAAGTGGAACTTGCCGTGCGCAGTGCGCGTCGCGCGTTCAACGAAGGCCCGTGGGCGCGGATGGCACCGGTCGAGCGCAAGCGCGTGATGTTGCGTCTGTCCGAGCTGGTGCTGGCCCATCGCGAAGAGCTTGCCTTGCTCGACTCGCTGAACATGGGCAAACCGGTGATGGATGCCTACAACATCGACGTCCCGGGCGCGGCGCATGTGTTTGCCTGGTACGGCGAGTCGCTGGACAAACTCTACGATCAGGTCGCGCCGACCGCGTCATCGGCGCTGGCGACCATCACCCGCGAAGCGCTGGGTGTGGTCGCCGCCGTGGTGCCTTGGAACTTCCCGCTCGACATGGCCGCGTGGAAACTGGCACCGGCCCTGGCGGCCGGCAATAGCGTGGTGCTCAAACCCGCGGAGCAATCGCCGTTCTCGGCGTTGCGTCTGGCCGAACTGGCGCTGGAAGCCGGTTTGCCGCCGGGCGTGCTGAATGTGCTGCCGGGGCTCGGCGAGTCCGCCGGCAAGGCCTTGGGCCTGCATCCGGATGTCGATTGCCTGGTGTTCACCGGCTCGACTCAGGTGGGCAAATACTTCATGCAGTACGCGGCGCAATCGAACCTCAAGCAGGTCTGGCTCGAATGCGGCGGCAAGAGCCCGAGCCTGGTGTTCGACGATTGCCGTGATCTCGATCTGGCGGCGGAGAAGGCGGCATTCGGCATCTTCTTCAATCAGGGCGAGGTGTGTTCAGCCAATTCGCGGCTGTATGTGCAGGACACGGTCAAGGATGAGTTTATCGAGCGTCTTCTGGAAAAAGCCAAAGCCTGGATGCCTGGCGATCCATTGAATCCTGCCAGTGCTGCTGGCGCCATTGTCGATTCGGCCCAAGCGTCGCGGGTAATGAGTGTTATCGAGCGCGCCCACGAAGACGGCGCCCGATTGCTCACCGGCGGGCGTCGCTTGAATTTCAACGGTTCCGACAACTTTATCGAGCCAACCATTTTTGCCGATGTCGATCATCAATCGCACCTGTCGCGTGAAGAGGTGTTCGGGCCGGTACTGGCGATCTCTACGTTCGACACGGAAGAGCAAGCGGTGCGGTTGGCCAACGACAGCATCTACGGGCTGGCTGCCTCGGTATGGAGCGATGACCTGAACCGCGCGCACCGCGTTGCACGGGCGTTGAAGGCCGGCACTGTTTCGGTGAACACCGTGGATGCCCTCGATGTCAGCGTGCCGTTCGGTGGCGGCAAGCAATCGGGGTTTGGCCGGGATCTGTCGTTGCATTCGTTCGATAAGTACACCCAGTTGAAAACCACCTGGTTTCAATTGCGTTAAACATCTACTGAACAATTACCGCACGCTGATTGTGTGCGGCTTGAAGAATAAAAAGATGTCACCGCACGGAGAGTTTTCCGTGTACTTGCGGCTGCGTGGCCGTGACTGCCTCAGTAACTAACCACAATTAAAAAGTGAGGGAGCTTTCATGTTCAGATATTCGTCTTCGAGCGTTAAATCAGCGGCTGCTTTAACCGCGCTTCTGGGATTTACGGTGCCGCTTGTTGCGCACGCCGAAAGTCTCACGGTTATTTCATTCGGCGGTGCCACCAAGGCGGCGCAGGAGGGTGCTTACTTCAAACCCTTTGAACAAACGGGTGCCGGGAAAGTAGTGGTCGGCGAGTACAGCGGCGAACTTTCCAAAGTCAAAGCCATGGTCGATGTCGGCCAGGTCAGTTGGGACGTGGTCGAAGTCGAAAGCCCTGAACTCTTGCGTGGATGTGAAGAGGGATTGTTCGAGCGGCTGGACCCGGCGCTGATCGGCGATGCAAAAAACTATTTGCCGGGCGCGGTCAGCGAATGCGGCGTGGCGAGTTACGTGTGGTCGATGGTGCTTGCCTACAACTCGAACAAGGTGGCGGCGGCACCGACGTCCTGGGCGGACATGTGGAACCTGCAGCAATTTCCTGGCAAGCGCGGCCTGCGCAAGGGCGCCAAGTACACGCTGGAAGTGGCGCTGCTCGCCGATGGGGTCCAACAGGATGACCTGTACAAAGTGCTGGGGACCAAGGAAGGCGTGGACCGGGCGTTTCACAAGCTCGACCAGATCAAGCCGTCGATCCAGTGGTGGGAAGCCGGAGCGCAGCCGCCGCAATGGCTGGCAGCGGGTGACGTGGTGATGTCGGCGGCCTATAACGGGCGGATTGCCGTGGCGCAGAAGGAAGGTTCGAAGCTGGCGATCTCCTGGAACGGCCACCTCTACGATCCTGATCACTGGGCGATTGTTCGCGGTAGCCCGAACAAGTCGCTGGCCGAACGCTTCATCGTGTTTGCCAGCCAGGCGAGCGGCCAGAAATCTTTCTCCAGCCAGATCCCCTACGGCCCGATCCGCAAGGATGTGCTGGCGCAGCTGCCGGCCGACACACTTGCCCAATTGCCCACCGCTCAAGCCAACCTGTCTGAAGGCCAACTGGTCGATGCCACGTTCTGGGTCGATCACGGCGAAGAACTCGAGGAACGCTTCAACGCCTGGGCGGCCCGCTAAGCCATTGCTGTCGCCTGTCGCCATTCAAGGATGAGTGGCGATGTTTATCCCTGCCTTCCGCGCGGAGGCGATCAACAACAAGAAAACACGGGGAGTTTTGTCATGAGTTCAAGTACAACCGCGTCCGTCCAAGCGCAGTCTGGCGGTTTGCGCCGGGTTCTGGGGCTGGGTTCATTACTTGCCGTTGCGGTGGGCGTCGTAGTATCGCAGGGCGTCATGGTGCTGATGCTGCAAGGTGCGGGCATCGCCGGTTTCGGGTTCATCATTCCGCTGGCCATCGCTTATGTGTTGGCAATCACCTATGCCTGGTCGTTCTCCGAACTGGCCTTGATGATCCCGCGGGCGGGCAGCCTCAGCAGTTACACCGAAGTGGCGATCGGGCATTTCCCGGCCATTCTCGCGACCTTCTCGGGGTACATGGTGGTGGCGATGTTTGCGCTGTCGGCCGAACTGCTGTTGCTGGACCTGGTGATCAGCAAGGTCTATCCGGATGTCATTCCACACATGGTAGTGGCCTACGGGGTGCTGGGACTGTTCACCGTTTTGAATCTGTTCGGCATCGATGTCTTCGCCAAGCTGCAGAACGTGCTGGCGCTGGTGATGGTGGTGATCCTCGTTGCCATGGGCCTGGCTTCTCTGAGTAACGGCCAGGCCAGTTTGCAGCTGCCGCTCGATCAGGGTTGGAACCCGTTGGAGTTCGGTGCAATTACCCTGGCGGCGATGGCGGTATGGGGTTTTGTCGGGGCCGAATTCGTCTGCCCGCTGGTGGAAGAAACCCGCAATCCCGAGCGCAATATTCCACGTTCGATGACCATTGGTTTGACGGTGATCTTCGGCGTGATCGCGTTGTATTGCTTTGGCGCTTTGCTGTGCATTCCACGCGAGCAACTGGCCAGTGACGCACTGCCGCATTATCTGGTGGCGACCACTGTGTTCGGTGAAGCCGGCAAGCTGTTTCTGGTCATCGCCGCCATCACTGCGACTTGCAGCACCGTGAATTCTTCGCTGGCAGCGTTGCCGCGCATGCTCTACGGCATGGCGCAAAACGGCCAGGCTTTCCCGCAGTTCAGGATGCTCACGGCACGTGGCCGAACGCCTTGGGTGGCGGTGTTGTTCGTTGCCGCGATCACCGGCCTGCCGATCCTCATTCTGGGGCACGACGCGGCTGCGATCAGCTTGTTGCTGTTGGCTGCCGCGCTCGCCTGGCTGCTGGCGTACATCATCGTGCACATCGATGTGATCGCCTTGCGCCGGCGCTATCCCCATCTGGCGCGTCCATTTCGCTCACCGTTTTATCCATGGCCGCAAGTGGTTGGCATCCTCGGCATGTTGTTTGCGATCTACCACGTGTCGCCAACACCGGAAATGACCGCCAGCATTTTTGCTTGCGCTGGCGTGGTACTGGGCGTGATATCGGTGATCGCCGTGGTGTGGGTCAAATTCGTGATGCGCAAACCGCTGTTTACGCCCGAACCCCTGATCCAAAACGAATCGCAGGACAACGGTGTGCCTGCCGTGGCACCGCTGACTACCGTGTCCGGGAACTGAACCTTTATTCAATTCAGGAGAATAAAAAATGACAACCGATTACAAACCACAGCGTGAAACCAAGGACTACCAAGCGGCCGATGCCGCCCACCACATTCATGCCTTCCTCGATCAGAAGGCGTTGAACGAAGAGGGGCCGCGCGTGATCGTCGGTGGCGAGCGGTTACACCTGTGGGACAACGACGGCAATCGTTACCTTGATGGCATGTCCGGTTTGTGGTGCACCAACCTCGGCTACGGTCGCAAGGATCTGGCCGCGGCAGCGACTCGGCAATTGGAGCAGTTGCCGTACTACAACATGTTCTTCCACACCACTCACCCGGCGGTAGTCGAGCTGTCCGAGCTGCTGTTCAGCCTGTTGCCCAAGCACTACAGCCACGCGATCTACACCAACTCCGGCTCTGAAGCCAATGAGGTGTTGATCCGTACCGTGCGCCGTTACTGGCAGGTACTCGGCAAGCCGCAGAAGAAGATCATGATCGGTCGCTGGAACGGATACCACGGCTCTACGTTGGCCGCCAGCGCGATGGGCGGCATGAAATTCATGCACGAAATGGGCGGAGTGATTCCGGATGTCGCGCACATCGACGAACCTTACTGGTTTGCGCACGAAGGTGACCTGACGCCTGCCGAATTCGGCCTGCGCGCGGCCCGGCAACTGGAAACCAAGATTCTCGAACTGGGCGCGGAAAACGTCGCTGCGTTTATCGCCGAACCGTTCCAGGGCGCGGGCGGCATGATCTTCCCGCCAGAGAGCTACTGGCCGGAAATCCAGCGAATCTGTCGCAAGTACGATGTGCTGCTGTGTGCTGACGAAGTGATCGGTGGTTTCGGCCGTACCGGTGAATGGTTCGCCCACCAACACTTTGATTTCGAGCCGGACACCCTGTCGATCGCCAAGGGCCTGACCTCGGGCTACATCCCCATGGGCGGCTTGATTCTGAGTCGGCGCATGGCCGAAGTGCTGGTCGAGCAGGGCGGCGTATTTGCCCACGGCCTGACTTATTCCGGTCACCCGGTAGCGGCCGCCGTGGCAATTGCCAACCTCACGGCGTTGCGCGATGAGGGCGTCGTCAGCCAAGTGAAAAGCGACACCGGCCCGTACCTGCAGCAGTGTCTGCGTGAGGTGTTCGGCAATCATCCGCTGGTGGGTGAAATCCAGGGTGTCGGTCTGGTCGCCGCGTTGCAGTTTGCCGAGGACAAGGCGACTCGCAAACGCTTCGCCAACGAAGGCGATATCGCCTGGCGTTGCCGCACGATCGGTTTTGAGGAAGGCCTGATTATTCGCTCGACGCTGGGCCGCATGATCATGGCCCCGGCATTGATCGCAACGCGCGCTGAAATCGACGAACTGGTTGCCAAGACCAAGATAGCGGTTGATAGAACTGCCAAAGAAATTGGTGTGCTCTAAATAAATACCGGCTCGCCTCCATTAACTGTGGGAGCGAGCAGGCTCGCTCCCACAGTTAATGCATTTATCCATGTAGTTGTTAGTTAGTTTTTTCATGGGCAACAACGACAAAAATCATATTTTCGCTATTGGCATTCGCTAAGCACAATAAAACTACCCCGCCAGCAAAGTTATCGACGCGGAATTAATTATTAAAACAGCTGAACGGTCGCGACTTGTCGCGCCTTAGTTGCCTCTCTGAAGGACGCAAGCATGAATGATAAAAAGATAGAAATAGATACGCTTGTTGTCGGTGCCGGCCAGGCTGGCGTCGCCATGAGCGAGCACCTGAGCAAACTCGGTGTGCCGCACCTCGTCCTGGAGCGTAACCGCATCGCTGAAGCGTGGCGCACCGGGCGTTGGGATTCGCTGGTGGCTAACGGCCCGGTTTGGCATGACCGCTTCCCCGGCCTGGCTTTTGAAGATCTGGAGCCCGACGCCTTCGCTTCAAAGGATCGCGTTGCCGCGTACTTCGAAGCCTATGCCGAGAAATTCGAAGCGCCGATTCGTACTGGCGTCGAAGTGAAAAAAGTGGTGCGCAACAGTGACCGTCCAGGCTTCACCATCGAAACCTCCGAAGGCGTGATCCAGGCCAATCGCGTGGTGGCGGCGACCGGTCCTTTCCAGCGTCCGGTCATCCCACCGATTGCGCCGAAAGACAGCACGGTCACGCAGATTCACTCGGCCGAGTATTTCAACCCACAGCAGCTACCCGAGGGCGGTGTGCTGGTGGTCGGTGCAGGCTCTTCCGGTGTGCAGATTGCCGATGAGCTGCAGCGCGCCGGTAAACAGGTCTATCTGTCGGTCGGCCAGCATGATCGTCCGCCTCGCAGCTATCGCAACCGTGATTTTTGTTGGTGGTTGGGGGTTCTGGGGCTGTGGGATCTTGAAACCATGGAGCCGGGTCGCGAGCACGTGACCATCGCGGTGAGCGGTGCGCGGGGTGGCCACACCGTCGATTTCCGCGGTCTCGCCAAACAAGGCGTCACGCTGGTGGGGCTGACCCGATCGTTCAACGACGGCGTGGTGACGTTCCAGCCGGATCTGGCGCGCAACATCGCTGCGGGCGACGAGAATTACCTGTCGCTGCTGGACGCGGCGGATGCCTACATTGCCCGCAACGGACTCGACCTTCCGGAAGAACCCGAAGCCCGCTTCATGCTGCCCGACCCGGAGTGCGTCACTCGCCCGATTCTCGAACTCGATCTGGCCGAGGCGGGCATTACCTCGATCATCTGGGCAACCGGCTACGCCGTCGATTACAGCTGGCTGCAGGTCGACACGTTCGACGAGAAGGGCAAGCCACGGCATCAGCGCGGTGTCTCGAACGAGCCGGGTGTCTACTTTGTCGGCCTGCCATGGCTGTCGCGTCGCGGTTCGAGCTTTATCTGGGGAGTCTGGCACGACGCCAAGCATGTCGCCGGGCACATTGCCACGCAGCGCCAGTACCTCGAATACCGCGACCCTTCACAGCGGTGACAGTCGACCGCGGGAATGACCCTTTTCAATCACGTTTCAGGGACTCAGTTGATGCCTACTCACACGCGAATTCGCATGTTCAATACCAAAGACACCTATCCCAACCAGTCACTGGACAATGATCTTTGCCAGGCTGTGCGCGCGGGCAACACGGTGTATGTGCGCGGCCAGATCGGCACTGATTTCGAGGGCAACCTGGTAGGCCTTGGCGACCCGGCCGCCCAGGCCGAACAGGCGATGAAAAACGTCAAGCAGCTGCTGGAAGAGGCGGGGAGTGATCTGTCGCACATCGTCAAGACCACCACGTACATCATCGACCCGCGTTACCGCGAACCGGTTTATCAAGTGGTGGGCAAGTGGTTGAAAGGCGTGTTCCCGATCTCGACCGGGTTGGTGATTTCCGGGCTTGGTCAACCGCAGTGGCTGATGGAAATCGACGTGATCGCGGTCATCCCGGACGACTGGCAGGCAACGCAAACCCTGTAGGCGCCGAGCTTGCTCGCGATGGCGGTATGTCGGTCACCTTCTCTTGAATGTGTCGGCGTCATCGCGAGCAAGCTTTGCTCACAGGATCATGGTGTCGCCGGCAGCAGGAACCGCGCAATCACCGGCAAGTGGTCGGAGATGCGCAACGTATCGTCTTGCCTCACCGTTGCCTCGACCCGCTTGATGCGCGGGCTGTAGAACAGGTAGTCGACGGTGCGATCCGGGCCGCTCAGGCTCGGATCGTTCGGGTAATGGGTCAGCCAGCGCGCACGATCGATGCCGCTGGCTTCGTTGTTGTTGGGGATCATCGGGTATTTGTCCCACAACACGTGCAGGGCGCTGTCGGCGGAGTAGGGCGAGCGTTGTTCGGCGGGCAGGCGCTGGTATTGCCCCAACGGCAACAGATTGAAGTCGCCGCCGATCAGCCATGGCGTCCCGCGGCTTTCGAGTTTATCGAGGGCTTTGGCCACGGCCGATACCTGCGCCAGCAGCGTTTCGTCGGGTTGCGTGGCGCGTTCCAGATGAGTATTGAGCAGCGCCAATTGACTGCCGTCGCTCAAAGGCAGATAAGCCACCAGCAAGGCGTTTTTTGGCTGGAACTGGCGACTGATCAGGTTGGCCGACGCGACCGGCAATTGCAGGCGCTGGGCATGGTCGATCTGGTAGCGGCTCAAGGTTGCCAGTTGCCGGCCAACGCTGCCGAAGATGTGTGGATCAGGAACAAACTCAGCCTTCCAGTCGAATGCGCTGGTACTGCACGGGTACAGATCGGCGAGCCGTTCCTGCAGCAGTTTGAGCTGGTGCTGGTAATCGCTGGCCTTGGCCCCGTCATCGAGTTCCTGCAACAGCACCACGTCCGGTTGCTCGTCACGAATCACCCGCGCCACTTCATCGAGGCTGAAGGCCATGTCTTGGGGCGTGGGATTCTCATCGGTGCCGTCGGCCAGGTCATTCCAGAACACGTACCGCTTGCCCGCCAGGTACTGAACGTTCCAGGTCATCACCTTCAGCGCCTGGCCGGGAACCAGAGACGGTGCCCCGGTGCTGCAGCTGACTGGCAGCACTTCGCGGGCTTCGGGGCGCCAGGTCAGGCTATACACCATCACACCGGTCAGGCCGATGACGATCAACAATCCCAGCAAGGTGTAGCGCAGCAGTCGGGTCATGGCTCGGCTTATAGCGTTACGGAAGTTGACCCCGAGCATACCCGAGTGACGGGCGGTCGCCCAAGGTCAGAGTGGCCCGTCGATTTTTTTCGGCTCTTCGCCGATCAGCATGAACAGACGGAACAGCACCACGCTGGTGAACAGTTGCAGGAAGCTGTGGGCACTGTCGATCAGCAGCGAGATCACCGGGTTTTGCGGCTCTGGATACGCCGCCAGCGTCGCGCCCTTGAGCAGCCACAATGGCCCCATCACGCACAGGATGCACACCAGGATGCGCAGGAAATGACCACGGGTCAGGCGCAGGCTTTCCTTCATCGCTTGCAGTGGTGCCAGGCCGCGCAGCACCAGCAGGTACTCGCCGAACGCCAGGGTGACCATCAACCAGATGCCCGGCAGGAAATACAGCGACAGGCCCAGCAGAATCAGCAGCGTGTTGAGTGCCGTCAGCAGGGCGAAACGCGGCCACAGATAAGCAGATCTCGACAGCAGTTCGCGGTTGCTTGGCGATTCGCCACGGCTGCGGGCATCGAGGAACAGAATGAGCGCGGCGGTGTACAGCGGGTAAACCAGCAGGCCGACGATCACGCTGATGCCGGGGAAGCTGTCCGGCTCGGTGGAGCGGTCGACGACTTGTTGCAACAGCGCCTCGATAATCACCAGCGGCAGGCACAGCTGCACGATCTGGCCCAGATTGCGCTTGAAGAAATACAGGGAGTCTCGCAGTACATCTAACGGATTCATCAGTCGGTATCGCAGGTTGAAAGCAGTGGCCCACTTTAACCGATCAAGCCCTTGGGGACGCAAACGTAAACGTTCGGTAAAGGGCATTGAAACATCTTGTTTCAGCCTCCATTAAGGTCGAGTGCCTTATCTTCAGTGGAGAAGGGCAACGATTTCCCCGGCAATCTACGAGGTCGCCATGAACAGCGAAGAACAAACCCTGATCGATGGACTGTTTTCCCGGCTGCAACAGGCCGAAACGGACTCAGCCCCGCGCGACGCCCAGGCCGAGGCGCGGATCAAGGAACACCTGACGCGCCAACCGGCGGCAGGTTATTTCATGACCCAGGCGATTCTGGTGCAAGAGGCGGCCATCAAAAGCCTCGACGAGCAGAACAAACAGCTGAGTGCGCAAGTCCAGACATTGCAGGCCGAGCTGCAACAGGCCAAGGCGCAGACGGCTGCACCGGCGCCGAGCAGCGGTGGATTTCTGTCGAGCATCTTTGGTGGCGGACACCGTGATCCTCAGCCTGTGCCCGCGCAACATCCGCCGGTGTCGAGTGGGGGCGGCTGGCGCGAGCCGGCGCGTCCTTCGTTCAACTCGCAACCGCCACAGCAAGGCTTTCCACAACAGGGCTATGCACCGCAGCAACAAGCGCCCGCAGCGGCCGGCGGCAGTTTTCTCGGTGGCGCGCTGAAAACCGCGGCCGGTGTCGCCGGTGGTGTAATGCTGGCGCAAGGCATCAGCAGCCTGTTCCAGCATAACCAGCAACCGCAGGAAATTGTCGAAGTGATCAAGGAAGAACCGGCCCAGGTCAACGACCAGGGCAACAACGGCTGGGGCGACGACCAGCGCATGGCCGGCAACGATTCCTACGACAACGACCAGGGCGGTTTCAGCGACGCTGACTACAGCGATGACAGTTCATCTTTGTTCGGCGGCGACGACGACTCCTTCGTCTGATAAATCTGTGGCGAGGGAGCAAGCTCCCTCGCCACATAGCCGATTATTCGCGGAACCTTCCTTTTGGCTGGCATACTGGGCAACTTTTCGGGCCTGGTGCCTGATCCTGTCTGCGCCCAAGGGGATGTGCGGTGAAAAAGATCGCTGTGTTCGCCGATGTCCAGAACCTCTACTACACCGTGCGTCAGGCCTATGGTTGTCACTTCAACTACGCCGCGCTGTGGGCTGATGTCAGCAAACAGGGCGAGATTGTCGAAGCCTATGCCTACGCCATCGACCGTGGCGACAGCAAACAGCAGCAGTTCCAGCAGATCCTGCGCAACCTCGGTTTCACCGTGAAGCTCAAGCCTTACATCCAGCGCAGCGACGGCTCGGCCAAAGGTGACTGGGACGTGGGCATCACCCTCGACATCATGGACGCCGCCGACCACGTCGACGAAATCGTGCTGGCCTCCGGTGACGGCGATTTCGATATGTTGCTCGAACGCATCATCAGCAAGCACGGGGTGCAAGCGGTGGCTTATGGCGTGCCGGGCCTGACCGCCAACTCGCTGATCCGCGCTGCCAGCCGCTACGTGCCGATCGAAGGCGCCCTGCTGCTCAAGAATTGATTTTTTACGGAGTTGAAACAGGTTTGGAACGCATTGCAGTCATCGACTTTGAAACCACCGGGATCTCCCCGAGCAGCAGTTGCCGGGCCACGGAAATTGCCGTGGTGATCCTTGAACAGGGGCGCATCGTCGAGCGTTACCAAAGCCTGATGAATGCCGGCGTGCGTGTCCCGGCCTTCATCGAACAGCTCACCGGCATCAGCAACGCCATGCTACGCGCTGCGCCATCGGCGGAGCAGGTGATGAACGAGGTCAATGAATTCGTCGGCATCACACCGTTGCTGGCGCACAACGCCGCGTTCGACCAGAAGTTCTGGGACTTCGAACTGGGGCGAATCAAACGTACGCGGTTGCAGAACTTCGCCTGTTCGCTGCTGCTGGCCCGCCGACTGATGCCCGCCGCGCCGAACCACAAACTCGGCACCCTCACCACGTTCGCCAACCTGCCGCACACCGGCAAGGCTCACCGGGCGATGGCTGATGCCGAGATGGCCGCCAACCTGACTGCGCATCTGGCTGAAGAGTTGCGGCACAAGCACGGGGTGCGGGAGTTGTCCCATGATTTGCTGTGCAAGTTGCAGAAAGTCCCGGCGGCGAAGGTCAACGAGCATCTCAAACGCCATCGCGGGTTCTAAATTCAACGCCACTGATCGTTCCCACGC
>NZ_RCOB01000058.1:0-2022 GCF_004307665.1 Pseudomonas sp. Sample_16 | reverse complement strand
CGTGAGGCATCACTTCAGGGCCTTGCGCGTCGGTTTTCGCCTCTCTGCCCCTGCCCCTGCCGCATGAGCGGCATCAGAGCAAATGGGTTGCTTAGCACCGGCGAGCCCGATACTTCGAAAATGGGAGGTCTTGGCGTGGTGATCGCTTGCGTCGTGCGATTAAATTGGCGCCGAGAAAGACAGTAGCGCTACACCCTCTCGCCTGCATGCCCGGCATACAGCCCTCCTATGACGCTGCTTTCTCTCGAATGGTGATGCTTTTAGCCCGCATTTCTCCCAATCAGGATGCGGGTTCTTTTTTCCTTCTGATCCATGCCGCAAGCCCAACAATCTTTACGAGCCTCGCGCGCCCGCGTTAACCCTATGCTGGTCAATAGCTTGGATCTTCTGCCTGCGATGCAACTCGTAACTCGAAGATATACCGGTGTGCTCGTCTTTATTGTGTAAGGCGCGACCGCAACCCCCTTTGGAGAGTTGAATGATTGATCAGCGGTGGTGGCGCCAAGCTCGTTTCGCCTGTTTGATCGGGAGGATGACAGTTTTGTCCTACAGATGCTCTTGCGCTTGTGGGCGGCTCGTTGCGCGAGGCCAGCTGTAACTCGAACTACTGCCAGCATCGCTATAAGAAAAACCACAGCTTTTGTTAACTGCAGGCCTGGTGGGGCGCAAGCCGCGCACCTCTTGAAGGATTTGCCTACAGACACTGCTCTAGAAGACGAGGATGATGTGCGCGAGTGTATTAATTTTAAGCGTCACGCTACGCCGCTTGAAAGAACTGACGTAGATAACAATTAACCACCCAAGGTAAACCTTATGCTTATTTTGATGCGCAAGATTGGCGAAAGCATTCATATTGGTGATGATATAACCATTACCGTACTTGGCATTGAAGGAATACAAGTGCGAATTGGCACTCATGCTCCGCGAACAGTGCCAGTGAACCGCCAAGAAGTCCTGCAGCGGGCTAAGGCAGAGGTTTTGAAGCCGTCATAAAGGCAGTGATGTTTTGTCGTTAAACGAGGACTCTTGCCTTGAAAAATGCCAAAAATTAATACTCAGCTGGATGACTAGCGTCTAAACCTCGAAACCCTTCATGCGTAACCTATGTGTCCAATACGGTCGTATGAAAAGCAAAGGATTAAATCGTGAAGCTACAATATCTCATCATTCCTTTGATGTGTCTTGCGCTGGCAGCTTGCCGCGATCCGGATCCTAAGAGTGTTTCACTCCCCACAAACAATAATAGCATATTGGATGTCGTCGAAGCCTACCAGGCGAAAAGAGCCATTCAAGCCCTCAGCGAAACTGACCGCACGCTACTGCAAACCTACTTAGTCCGTACTGCTATGGATTACGCGCTCGATGAACACAAAGGAAAGCCCATAAATATCGGCGAGGCGATCATCGCCCAGCAAGCATGGCAGGATGAACAAAACGCTAAGGCGGCCAAGCAGCAAGCCATTAAGGACGAGGAGGAAGCCGCCAAACAGCAAGCCATCCGTGAGGCAGAGGTAGCTCAGCAGCAAGCTATAAAGGATAACGAAGCCAAACAACGCGCGCTTTTGGAGGAAATTAGCCAAAAAAAAACTGAAGCCTTGGCTATCATGAATGCTGCACTAACAGCCAATTTGGTTTCATTTAAATTAAAGAAAAAAAATTACAAGAAAAAAATCTATTCAGACTATATTGATATTGAACTCGTTATAAAAAACAACGGCGAAAGCGATTTGTCTGGATTTAAAGGTGCATTAGTGATCAAGGATACGATGGGCAATCCCGTAAAAACGCTCGAGATCTCAGCCTCTCTCGAAGTCGAGCCCGGGCAAGCTGTGTTGTACACAACTAAACTTGACCATAATTCGCTGCTAGAAGAGGATAAATTGCTCGCCACGTTAGATCTGGAAAAGGTCCATTATGAGTGGATCCCCAGCGTGTACACGTTCAAGAGCGGCGAAACGCTTAAAATTCCTACCTAGCAAAACTGCTACTTTTCTATCGAAACAGTATTCGCCCCTGATGGAA